>CAYYNS010000034.1:0-4020 GCA_964473085.1 uncultured candidatus Brocadiaceae bacterium | reverse complement strand
CCGAACGGGAGTTCTCCCTGCAGGGGCGGCGAGCCTGGCCGCGCCACGCGGTAGGCCATGCATCGCCTGCCCGGAGTGCCGTCGGGGGAGGCGGCGATGCAGGTCCCAAGCCGGATCAGGCAGTCACGGTCGAATACCTCGACGGCGGCCCCCTCGTTGACCTGGCTAAGCACGCCCAGGTGGGGCATCATGAATATGCTGTCCACGGCCAGCTCGGTGACGCCCCGCGGCTCGAAGGCGTCCATGAGCATCATCATGGCCTGGGCGCGCCGGGGGGCGTGGGACAGGATGCCGCCGCTGCCGACCAGCAGGTGGACGGCGCGCATGTCAATTAGGGACTGTGCGCCCGCCTGCACGAAGGCCTCTGCTATGTCGCGCTCGCGCCGCATGCCCTTGAGGCCCGTCACGAGGCTTCGGTGCTGAGCGAAGGCAAGCGAAAGCGCCTCGCGCGCCAGGGCATGCTCCACCAGGAGCTCCTCGAGCGTCTGCGGGATGCTCGTTGGGCGGACCATCTTGTTCTTGACGGCGTCCTGGAGCCTGGCGCTGTCGTAGGGCACAGGCAGCCACCGCAGGATGTTGTTGGTCCCGGCTTCGGCCAACACGTTCGAGACGCTGTAGCTCATGCCGAGGTTGGCGCTCACGGTGCGGTTGAACACGCCGCCGAAGACGCTGAATACGTCTGTGGTGGCGCCGCCGATGTCCACGCCGATGAGGTTGATCCCTTCTCGCTGCGCTACGCTTTCCATGATGCGGCCGACAGCCGCCGGGGTGGGCATGATGGGGGCGCCGGTCCACTCCATGAGTTTTTCGTAGCCGGGGGCGTGGGCCATGACGTGCTCGAGGAAGAGCTCCTGGATGTTCTGGCGGGCCGGGCCGAGATTTTCCTTCTCGAGGCTGGGCCGGATGTTCTCGATGATGCTCAGGGCGGTCATGTCGCCGAGCACGGCGCGGATGTTGTCCCGTGCGTCGCGGTTGCCGGCGTAGATGACGGGCAGGCTGAAGGCGCGGCCGAGCCTGGCCCGGGGCCGGGCGGCGCGGATGAACTCTGCCAGTTGCACCACGTGCGAGACCGTGCCGCCATCCGTGCCGCCGCTCAACAGGATCATGTCGGGGCTCAGGGAGCGGATGCGGGATATCTTCTCGTGCGGCAGGCGGCCGTCGTTGGAGGCGATCACGTCCATCACGATGGCGCCGGCCCCGAGGGCGGCCTTCTGTGCGCTCTCAGCGGTCATTGTCTTGACGGCGCCTGCCACCAGCATTTGAAGCCCGCCGCCGGCGCTGCTGGTGGAGATATAGATGTCCACACCGCGCTCGCCGTCGGCGGGCCTCATAATGTGATCCCCGTCCAAGATTCGGCGCCCGCTCAGTTCCTGAAGTTCCTCTACGGCATTGAGCACGCCACGGGTGACGTCCTCGAACGGCGCCTCGACGGTCGTGGGCGACTCCCCACGACACGTCAGGCGGTAGCCCTCGGGCCTTCTCTCAATGAGGATGGCCTTGGTGGTCGTGCTCCCGCAGTCCGTGGCGAGGATCACGTTGTGCTGCTGACTGTGCGTCGGAGCCGTCACTTCCTGTCACCGGGACAGCCCTTTGCTGCTTTCGCCTCGGCATCGTAGCGCTCGACGGCTTGCATGAGCGCCGCCAGGGCTGGATGCTGCTCGAGGAGCCGCGTCAGCTCTTCGCAGACCTGAGGCGGGAATATGACTGACATGATCGGCGTGAAGAATACCACGGCCTGGGCGCCCACGAAACTGACCGGCTGGATGCTGCCGAGCAGGAGCAGGGCGGGGGCGGCCAGCCCGCGCTCCACGACCCGGCGAGCGAGCGCCTCAAGCCACTGGCGCTGTCGGTCCGTCAAGGGCTGCTCTGCTGGCATGGCAAAGGCATGCCTGAGCGCCGCCCGCAGACCCTTGCCCGATCTTCTGCTGCACATGTCGCTTTGCATCATTGCGGGCCTGGATGTGCGCTGCCGGGAGGTGGCGCCTCAGAGACACGCACAGGAAAGCTGCCGAAGGTGCGTCGAAGGGTGCCGAGCCGAAGGCGACGTGGACGGCGGCGATGGAAAGCGAGATGCCGCCAGGCTGCTTGGCCACCCCTCCCGCAGGGGCCGGTGCACCCATGGCATGCTCTGTTCGGCGACACTCAAAGCGCCCAGACCACCTGTCGGCGACCGGCTGGCCCCACTGCCTACTTCACCCCCGCTGCCTCGGCCTTTTCGCTCTGCCGGACCTTCTCCAGCCACTGGTCTACGATGTTATTGACGTCCTTGGCAGTGACGTCCTGACCGAACAGCAGGGGCACGCCTGTGATGGTCGTCAGCAGCCTGGCCAGGGAGGCCAGGATCAGGGGTCTTTCCTGCTTGCGCGTGCAGGCCACGACCGCATCCAGGAATTGCCGGCTGATCGCCTTTCCCCCCTCGCCGTCAGTGACCTGCTGCATCTTGCCGATATAGACGATCTGCTGCTCACTGGCGGTGGCCTGCTGGAGGTCCTTAAGGGCTTGCGCGAAGACGGCCTTGGCTGCCAGCATTTTTTCTATGAGGCCAGTGGCCATTACTGAAGCGCCCTGGGGGAAGTCTGCAGGGGCATCGAGCTGATGCAGTAGGATCGTGCGCAGGCGCTCGACTTGCTGAAGGTTTTCCTGCGTCGGGTCCTCATTGGCGCGCGCCACGGCGCGCTCGAATCGCTGCCAGCTATACCGGCGGTAGGCGTCGCCCTTTTGGCCTTTGAGGTACTCCTCCTGATCCTTCATCCACTGGTCCACGAGGGCGCCTGGATTCTCGGCGGGCGGGGTGCGCGGGAACTGACGGCCCGTTATCCCCGTCAGCACGTCCGCCATGTCGGCCCAGAGCTGGGTGCTGAGCTTGCCGCTTTTGAGGTAACGGGCCAGGGTGTCCACGGCAGCGAGGGGCTTTTCCCTGACCAGGATTGCCTTCGCTTGCTGTCGGCCTTCGGGGTCGGTGTCCCTCCTGACCTTGGCAAGCAGCAGTTCCCAGGGCTGATCGGCCAGCGGCGGCAGCAGGTCCGGGTGGTCGGCGACCCAGGCTTCGGCCTCGTCGCGCAGTTCTTCAGGGGTCAGTGAGGTGAGCGTCACGCTGGAGCTGTTGCCCGGGCTGTTGATCCGCAGCAGCGCCAGGCCTGGCCCGTATGCGCTCGGAGACGGCTGTGCCTCAAGGAGGCTGGCCGCCAACGCGGCGTTCACGACGCGGAGCGCCTCCATGTCGCTCGCCGCGTCCTCGCTCCAGAGTCCCTGCAGGGCGACGGCGGCGCCGTATTGGACCTGCGAAGACGGCGCACGCAGCGCCACCATCAGGGCGTCTGTGGCGGCCCTTCGCTGCGCCCGATCCACTGCTTGGATCTCGCCAAGGGCGAGGGCGCAGTGGGTGATGAAATTCGCGTCCTGCTCCTGGCGGAAGGCTTTCAGCACGTCCGCCAGAGGCTCGACGGCGGCGGGGCCGATCTTGACGAGCTGGGCACGCTTGTCACTGCGCTGGTAGGGCTCGGTCTCCTTCAGCTCGCGCAGCAGCTTGGGGATCGGATCCTCGGCCCCCCCGGGCGCCGGCCCAGGGGCCACCTGCCCGAGGGTGGTGTGTCCGGCACATAGCACCGCCAGCCAACACATCAGAAGCGGCCATCTCGTGCGGTTATCCAACGATCTTTCTCCCCTCTACGCCATCTGCCACTATAGCCTAGAGGCCTTCTTTTAGCAAAGCGCCTGCCGCCCGTCAAGTCTTGACGGCAGCAAAATGGCGGGGATTGGAACTCTGGGCTTTATCCGTTATTTGCCTTCTCTGAGGCTCGCTGCGGCCGATCACTCCCCCGCCACCAGTCGGCCGTCTGCCTTTTGCTCTTCGTCAAACAGGTCGCGCCCCTTGCGCGCCGCCAGAAATGAGGCAAACAGCCCGCACAAAAGCTGAAAGGCGATGATGTATTCCATCACCCGCTGCGGTGCTTGCGTGGGGATGAAACCTACTTGCCCGGCGGACGCTCGAAGGGCTCGGCCATTCCAAATGGCCGGCTG
>CAYYNS010000033.1:0-10221 GCA_964473085.1 uncultured candidatus Brocadiaceae bacterium | reverse complement strand
AGGGGCCGGCATCATCCGAAAACGACTCTCTGACTTCGCGCTTGAGCCTCCGGGGCGGAGTCGAGGCGCGGGGTTACCTTTTGGCACGTGCGCTCCGGGCAGCGGGGCCAGCGTGGAGTTGTTGGAGGGTATGCTGACGGACCTGCGGCTGCTGTGAATGGACGGCCGGGAAGTGTTCCGGCAGCTCAAGTGCGATGACCGCGCAAAGCTGTTTCCGGTTGCGATTCTGATTTCGTCGGATCAGGAGCGGGACGAGGATTCGAGTGGGGCCGGCTGGGGTGCAATCGCGCCGTCCGCAGGCCAGTGGAGCCCATGGGTCTGCAAATGTCGTGCAGCATTTTTGGCTTTACTGGTTATTGTCTGTGCCGCCGGCAGAACAAGGATGGCGGTAATGGGTACTTCACTGAGGGTGCTGATCGTTGAGGATTCGTCCGAAGATGCGCTCCTCATGGCGCGTGAACTGAAACGCGGGGGCTATGAACCGCAGCTTGAGCGTGTGGACACCGCTGAAGCAATGAGGGCAGCGCTCGATGCCAAGCAATGGGATGTCATCCTTGCCGACTACGCCCTGCCGAAGTTCAGCGGTCCTGAAGCATTGAAGATCGTCCAAGAAAAGGGGCTTGACGTACCTTTCTTGATCGTTTCAGGAGCGGTGGGTGAGGAGCTTGCTGTCGAAGTCATGCGTGCGGGTGCTCACGACTACATCATGAAGGATAATCTCATCAGGCTGTTGCCCGCGGTGAAAAGGGAACTCGCCGATGCTGAGGTGAGGCGGAACCGCAAACGCGCAGAGCAGTCTCTCCGGGCGAGCGAGGAGAACTTCCGTAACGTCATAGCGAAGAGTGCGGACGGCGCAGTTGTTGTTGACAAGAACGGTGTGGTGTGCTTCATGAACCCCGTGGCTGAAGCACTTCTTGGACGAAAGCGATCGGGCCTCCTAGGCGAGCCTTTCGGCCTGGCATTAGCCCCAGGGGAGACGAGAGAGTTGAAGCTTGCCGGTGATGGGCG
The DNA here is from genome assembly GCA_964473085.1 of uncultured candidatus Brocadiaceae bacterium. Taxonomy (GTDB): domain Bacteria; phylum Planctomycetota; class Brocadiia; order SM23-32; family SM23-32; genus CAYYNS01. Next base: position 9,213 of record CAYYNS010000033.1, on the reverse strand, counting down.
GGAACCAACCATTGCAGAAGTGCGTGTAGTAGATACTGAGTGGGAGGGACAGCTCGCGTACCTAGTGTCACTCCGTGACGTGACAGACCGCAAGCAAGCTGCACTGGAGATGGCTCGTCTGGCCAGGTTCCCCAGTGAGGACCCCAATCCAGTGCTGAGGGTCTCGCAGGACGGCATGGTCCTTTATGCTAACACTGCCAGCAAGCCAGTGTTGGACCTCTTCAAGTGCCGTGTGGGGGGATACTTGAAAAGGCATTGGAGACAAGAAGTTGCGAACGTTCTCAAGACTGGTGTGAGTAAACAAATCGAAGTGAAATGTAAGGAGCACAATTTCTGTTTGGCGTTTGTGCCCGTAACTGGTGCGGACTATGTGAACGTGTACGGCCGGGACATTACGGAGCAAAGAACGCTCGAAACCCAGGTGCGTCAGGCCGCACAGCTTGAGTCCGTCGGGCGCCTGGCAGGTGGGATAGCTCACGATTTCAACAACATCCTGACCGGGATCAGCGGCTACGCACAACTGTTGCTTGCGCAGGTGAGCGAGGAAACGCCTGTGGGGCAGGATGTCCGTCAGATATATAGCCTCGCAAATCGGGCAGGGGAGCTTATCCGGCAACTTCTAGCATTAGGCCGGCGACAGCCCATACAGCCTACAGTGCTCAACATCAACGCCCTAATCGAGAACATTTCGCCCATGCTTCGCAGGCTAATCGGGGAAGACATCGAGTTAGTGTTTGCTCTCGACCCCCAACTCGGCAATGTCCGTGGGGACTCCGCGCAGATTGAGCAGGTTTTGATGAATCTGGCCGCGAATTCGCGGGACGCCATGCCTCACGCGGGAAAGTTTACGATAGAGACCTCCAATGTGGAACTCGATCAGGAATATGCGAGCAAGCATCTCGGGGTCAAACCTGGAGACTACGTGTTGCTTGCTGTGAGGGACACGGGCTGCGGAATGGATGATGCAACCCTTCAGCACGTCTTTGAGCCGTTCTTTACGACGAAAGAGCGAGGCAAGGGTACAGGGCTCGGGCTCGCCTCCGTCTACGGCATCGTCAAACAGCATGAGGGCAGCATATGGGTTTACAGTGAGCCTGGCAAGGGGACCACCTTCAAGGTTTACTTGCCGCGCGTCCAGGTAGAAACAGGAGAGGCGAAGCGTTCGGGCCAAGTGGAAGAACCTTCCGGCGGTACTGAGACCATCCTTGTCGTGGAGGACGATGAGACGATCCGCGAGTTGACCGGTCGGATCCTGGAGGAACTGGGCTACAGGGCGTTGGCTGCTGGCAAACCAAGTGAGGCCGAAGCGATATGCCGTGGTGGGGGCGAGAGAATAGCCTTATTGCTTACGGACGTCGTGCTCCCGGAGCAGAGCGGGCGAGAGCTTTACGGGCGGCTTGCGCAGATAGAACCAGGCCTCAAGGTCTTGTACGTTTCAGGTTACGGCGGCGAGTCCGTCGTCAATCATGGCCTGCTCCCTCACGATGCGCCTTTTCTGGAGAAGCCATTTTCCCCCACCGACCTGGCACGCAAGCTACGAGAGGTGCTTGACGGATGCACGGCAACCAAGACGTCGCAGCGATGACCACAGGAAACGAGGCTATCTAGGTCGCAAGTCCTGAATGCCGCACGCTATAGATCGCCATGAACGAGGCGGCGTTGCGCAATTTGCAAACGAATCCTAGACCGCAACTGCTAATTGTGGATGACGAAGTGCACGTCTGCACGATCCTTTCTCGCTGGCTGACAGCAGAGGGTTACAGTTGCCAGACCGCTGAGAGCGCGGAAAGGGCATGGGAGCTACTGCAGTGCGACACATTTGGGCTTGTTGTGGCAGATATTCGGCTACCTGGAAAATCCGGGCTTGAGCTCCTCAGGATGATCCAAAGGTCTCTCCCTGATGTGGCCGTCATACTGGTGACGGCTGTGGACGACCGCCGCACGGCAATCCGTGCCCTGGAGATGGGTGCCTACGGTTACATTATGAAGCCGTTTGAGGAGAATGAGGTCGTCATTAGCGTCGTCCATGCGCTGGAGCGCCGCAGACTCGTTCTCGAGAGCCAGGCATACGAGCGTCTCCTCGAAGAGCGGGTGCGAGAGCAGACGCGGGAGATTCGCGTCTCCCGCGAAGAGATAGCCCTACGATTGGTTGCCGCTCAGGAGTATCGGCACGACGAGACCGGGGCGCACATCCGGCGTATCGGGCTCTATGCCGAGGCAATGGCGCAGCGAATGGGTCATGCCGCTGAAGAGGCAGAAATGTTTCGCATGGCAGCCCCCATGCACGATGTCGGCAAGATCGGGATACCGGACGCGATCCTTCTGAAGCGTGGGAAGCTCACGTTGGAAGAACGCAAGATCATGGAGACCCACACTGTGATCGGGGGATACATTCTTGAAGATCCGTCAATCCCCCTGCTGAGGGTCTCACGCGACGTTGCACTGTGCCATCATGAGAAGTGGGATGGCTCTGGCTACCCAAGGGCTCTAGTGGGAGAGGACATTCCCGATGCCGCGCGCATCGTCTCGATCCTCGACGTTTATGATGCCCTTGTACACGACCGCGTTTACCGCCCTGCAATGTCAGAAGCAAGAGCTCTGGACATCATATGCAGCGGACTTGGGACTCAGTTCGCACCGAAAGTGTTCGACGTTTTCCTGGAAGCGCTGCCCGAACTGCGGCGGATCCGCCAGCGACTCACAGATCGCCCCCGTTAGGTCTCCTTGATCGCGGCAGTGGGCCTGACGACCCCCCTTGGGGAGCACCCGCGCGGTCCGGCTTACTGCAATGCCGGAGTCCCCCTTCGGATGGCTCGCTCGTAGGCGCCCATCAGACGCTCGAAAAAGACGTCCGCACCGTACTCCCGCTCCACTTTCTGCCGCGCCGCACGCCCCATTTCTCGACAACGGGCCTCATCGTGCCAGAGTGAGTCTAGTTTTGCCGCAAGCTCCACGTCGTTGCCGGGCTGGAACAGCAGTCCAGTCCGGCCGTCCTCGACCACTTCGGGCAGGCCTCCAATCCGGGAGGCGATCACAGGAAGCCCGTAGCTCATCGCTTCGGCAGCCGCCAGCCCGAACGTTTCGAAACATACGCTCGGCACAACGGCAAACCTCGCGCCACCATAGAACTCCTGCAGTTGATCCTTGCTCAGAGACCCGACGAAACGGACATTCGGTGGAGCACCGGCACGAAGGCGAGGGATGGCAAGGTCATTGCCGGCAATCCACACGGGCAGCCCCGGGCAGCGAGCTGCTGCTGCCAGAAGCGCATCCACGCCTTTCTCCGGGCTTATCCGGCCCGCATAAGCGACGTATCCGCCCGGGGACCTTTCAGCAACTCGCGCCGGCATGGACACCGCGTGGGGTATGACCTCGAACTCCAGGTCGCCGTAGCCGTGCTCGCGCAGCTTCTGAACAACGAATCTCGTTGGTGCAATGCACAGGGTTACGTTGTTCCTGAAGGCCTTGAGTTGCCTGCTCACATAGTTCTGCGCGGCATAGGCGCCGCTTTCGAACACGTTGGCGTGGCAGTTTTGCAGGACACACCAGTAGGCACGGCCCTTGCAGCATCGCTCGCACGTTCGCCCGTGACTGAACAGGATCGTGATCGGGCAGATCAGCCGGAAGTTGTGACATGTCATCACAATTGGCACGTGCGCCCTGCGGCACTCGCGAAGCACAGAAACCGATAGGAGAGGGTAGAGATTATGGATGTGCGCCACATCCGGGCGGTTCGCTTGGATGACGTGAGCCAGTCGCTGACGGGCGGAGTTCGAGTAAATGCTCTCGACGAACGTCCGCAGCTTGCGCACGGGCCCGTGTCCTATCTCCTTACTATCCCGCAGGAACTCTATGACCTCGACGCCGCGTGCTCGCAACAAATCAATGGTCGCTTCAACAGACGCATCTTCCCCACCGCGCACGCGATACCGGTTGTGCAGTTGGATTACTTTCATGGCGCGGAAAGCGTCGTCGCCTTGAGGCGCTGGGTTGCGTTGGCATGCGCAGGCTCTAAGGGCGCCCGGCAGCATAGCTGCGGACGCCGCCTAGAGGACGCAGGCGGGCGCAAGCAAGGCCGACTGTCACGAAGTAGAAGACCGACACGGGACTCACGGGGCCAAGGAACGAAAGCTCGTAGAGGCCCAGCACTATGAACCAGACAAGCACCACCGCTGCGAAGCCCGCAGTGGCCCTGTCGGGCAGCGTCTGTCTCAGTCCCAGCCGGATCACGTTGAGCGGGCGAACTACAGCCCAGAGGAACAGGGCGGCTCCTATCAGGCCGGTGCCTGCCAGCACGTGCAAGATCATGTTGTGGAGCGTTTCCCATTGGTACTCGCCCCACACGAATGCCATGCCTGTCGGCGTCATTACCCAGTTGCCGTGGCCGATCACCGGAGACAGCGCGAAGGACTCGATTCCTATCTGCCACATCTCGGCACGCCCGCTCGCTGAGGCGAATTGCTCCCTTGTTTGCCCTCTCATTGTGTATCCGACCACGCTCCCTGTCGTTTTCTCCAGGACTGTGCCGTACGGGTCAACGGCCAGGTAGAGGGCGATGAGGACGGTGAGGGTGACGGACACGGTTAGCAACAGCTTGCGGTGCCCGCTAACTTGCATGCATCCCGCGATGCCCAAGAGCGTGAGCGCAATTGCCGTACGAGAGTGTGCGAAATAGAGGACGTATGCGGCCGCCAGGATGGCGGGCAGCAGCATCTTTCGCGCCCATGGCCACCGCCAGACGAGGTGGCCCGCAAGGACGATCAGCAGGGCGCCGCCGGCAGACTGCGCCGCGAGGTTCGGATGGGTGAACCCACGGGGCTGAGCTTCTGCGATCAGCGCGCCGAACCTGTTGCCCAGCCCGACCTGCCACAGGACAGTGCTGAGCAAGCTGACCAAGAACATGGCCAGCGCCAGATGCAACAGGACCAGCGACATTCTCCCGTCGTCGGTGCACGCCACCCCCGCCACGGCAGCCAGCAGCAGCAAGACGAAGAGGTCGCCGGCATGGCCGAGCGAGACCGCTTTCAGAGGAGACCAGAAAGTTGAGGCGGCAGCCCACGCTGCATACAGGCCGAACGGCATCAGACACCAGAGCGTGTGCCACTTGGCTGACTGGCGGGGCAGCCGCACAAGGGCAACCCCAAGGATCAGCACCGCGAGGGCGCGCACGGCCACCTTCATGATTGCGATCCAGTCCAACTGCGCCAGTGTCAGAGGCCCCGCCCGACCAGCAGGCGAATACGATGACAGGCACAGGAGCCAGATGAGCAACACCGCTGCTCCCATGCCGCGGACAACGCCTTCTGCCTTCGCTCCCGTGACAGGCTCGCCCGCTGCCGCCCAAGCCGCGACCGGACTGGCCATCTGCTGGACCTCTCCACTCATCACAAGGCTCTCCTTCCACCAATCAGAGTGCCACATAATCATACGCCGACAGTCGTTCGTTGACAAGGCACAAACGCACGAGGGCCTCTTTTTGCTCGGCTTTGAGCGCTTGAAGTGCAGAATCCCGGAACGCTCCGGCCATGACGTCCAGTGATTCTCTGACTGGAAGTGCGGCCTGAGGCTCAAGAAGTAAGTCCCTCAAGCGCACGCTCTTACGCTTCAGAAGCCTGTCCACTCGCACTTTGAAATGAACCAGGTCATAGAAGGGCAGGCCCTGGGCATCGCTTTGCTCCCAGTCAACAACCACGAACTGCCCAGGGGCCATCCTGATGTTCCACGGTGCAAAGTCCCCGTGTATCCTATGGAACGGGATCCTCGCCTCACGCAGCGAGGTCCTGGCCGCCTCAATCGCTTCCCTGACTGCCCTCGCGTCGTCGGCTGATGCGGGCGCCCACTGCTGGGCGGCGCGATACAGTCTTTCCCAACTTGGCCATTGCGTAAGGGACATCTCGCGACGGCCCAGCCCCATGAGGGCCGTCAAGAAGCTCATGTGCGTCGCCGTCAGCGCGGTCGAGTACCGCACACGAAGCGGGGCCGTGGATTGCACCTGGACATCGTGCTCGCCCCAGTGACCCACAGCGAGGACCGCCGGCACGAAACGTCGCAGCTCGGCGCTGCGCGCGATCTGGTTCAAGGCCTCCGTTTCTCTCCCCATGGCCTCTTTGGCCACCGGGTTGTCCGCCGCCTTAGCGACGGCCAGCGGCTCTCCGTCTTCGTCCAGCAGCAAAAGTGTCCGTTTGCGCCATCCCGAATGAATGGTGACATCTGCGACCGGCGCGCCAAGCGAGCCGGAAAGCCAGTCGAGCAGATATGCATTCTTCGGAGCTTTGCCGGCTTGCCTTTGGCCGACGACAACGGAGGGGCTAAAGATGATCTGACAGCCGAGGCACAGGGCGATATCGGCGAGCCGCAAAGCTGCCCTCTTGTGCCACTTGCCCGGGGTGTAAAAGAACAGCCCCCTCCTGGTCGCCCGCTTTTGATTCAGGGGCAACAGGATCTTGCCCGTCGCTCGTGGTAAACGAGCATACAGAAGCGCGCTATCGAACCCCGCAGATAACAGGCGCGCCTTTGCGGGGAGGGTGCCTCGTCCCCCGATCCACGCAGAGGCTCCCCCCGGGCATAGAAGCTGGGCGACTTCGTCGGGCCGAACAGCCCTGACGTGCTTCGGTCCGACAGCAACGGCCCGGTAGTACGATGGGGGGAGGCAGGCAAGCGATACGCCAATCAGTTCGCCTTCCTTCTCGGCGCACTGAGGAAGCTGAGAGGAGTCTTCATCTGTAAGCAGGACGTGGACCGGCACACGGCCGCGCGCCAGCTCTCTCAAGTCCTTTTGGGGCAGTCCCATCGCGAGGACGGGGCGGTCAGGCAGGGCCGGCAGCAGGAGCTTCCACGGCGCGCCGACCAGTTCGGGTTTTCCATCGCCTGGCTGGCGTGGTGGCGCATGCTCGGCGCGGAGCTGCGCGTCTGGACCCCGGCTGCTCCCGGGCGGGCTGGTGCCTGCTTGATTCATCGTCTGCCTTGCTGCTGTCTACAGATAATCTTGATCCGACGGCTCATGGCTTGCTCCAGAAACGCCAGTGCCGGAAGATCGTCGTGGCGGCAGCGGAGGCGACCATGGCCCATGCTGCTCCCTGAATTCCGGCGGCATATACGAGCGGCACGCCAAGCACCAGGGTGACGGTCGCTCCGGCAAGATAGCTGCGGAATATGATGTCAGCTCGTTCAACGGCCAGCAGCCCGCAGTTGACGGGAAGGTTCAGCGCAGTGATGAAATGGCGCACGGCCAGCAGAGCCACGATCCGCTCGTAACCTCCGTACTTGCTGCCGTACATCACCTGAAGCAGCCAGCCGCTCAACAGGGCAACCAAAACTGCGAAGGCCAGCATTCCAACCGCCACCACAAATGTCGCTTGAGTGACCACACGGTTGAGGCTGGCGCGTCCGCGCGTGTAGGCGTGGGCGGCTTTCGGCCCGAGGAAATTCGTCAGCCCCAAAAGGATGGGATTGGCCAGGAAGACGACTTTGTTGCATGCCCCCAGGATTCCAGTGGCAGCGTACCCGTGAAACGCAGCCAGGAACCAGGGGTACAGTTCGGCGCTTGCCGTAGCCCCCAGGGTTGAGGCAAGGGCCCACTTGCCCAGGGTCCAGTTGCTGCGAAGGTCCTGGCCGGCGCGCGCAAGACGCGGTGCAAAGAGCCTGCGCGTTGCGGCAATTCCGATCAGGGACGCCAGCCCGCATGCGCCGCCTGTTATCAGATAGGCTCCAGGGGCGGAAAGGGCACCCCAACGGGCCAGGAGCAGGAGCCCTCCCAGTTGCAGGATCATCGCGATCGTGTCAATCACAAGAGCGGTCTTCATGCGCAGGTGTGCGAAGCAGATGCGCCTGACGTACTCGCGCAGGAGGATCAGGACAATCGCCAGCGCAAGCGCGTTCACGATGGGCGCCAGCCTGCCAGGCCCGACACCGCCCGCCAGTGCAAGGCCGGCCGCTAAAAGTAACACAGCCGCAATAGCAGAGAGCCCCAACTGATGGATCAGGGTGCTGCCAGCGTAGGCGGCTTGCTCGCTATCAGCCAGGCGCGGGCTGTAGACCGTGTAAGGCGTTGACACGAGCGCCGTCTGCACGTTCGTGACTGCTACTACGATGGTGAATCCGAGCTCGTAAAGGCCGAAGCCCTCCCTGGTGAGCACCCGTGCCACAATGATGCTGGCAAGGAAATTGGCGCCACTGACCACTGCCTGATCCAGCAGCGAGACTGCGCCTTCCCGCGCCGTCGTCCCTGTGGCGGTCGAGAACCCGGAGCGAAAAAGCTTGCGTAGCGCGGACGCCTTCATGGCTGTGACCTACAAGCACTGTGAGAGCATAAGGCTGCCGCTATGTGAGCAACCTGCCCAGAAAATCAAAGGTTCCTTCCAGCTCCCGGCCAAAGTGGAACAGTGACCACCAGCTCTGGACACAGATCCTGTGCACCTCCAGCATGTTCATCGTGCGGATGCTATTCCTGCCTCGTGTCGTCACGCAGCACAGTTCAAACTCCTGCGCAACCGTCCTTTCGAGCTGTTCGTTGTAGTGCACGCCCTTCTTTCCGCCGGGGTATGCAAAGTACGGTATCGGGACGCCGAGGCTTCGTTCCAATTCCAGCTTCGATCCAGCGATCTCCTGCCTGGCGGTTTCCGGGGGAAGCTGCAGAAGGTTTGCATGGCTCCGGGTGTGGGCGCCAAGCTCGAAACCCATCGCCTGCAATGCCCTCGCCTGTTCCAGGGTCATCCGTGCGAGAGGATCGTGCTGCTCCCCCGCATCTATGGCTTCAGGGGCACTGACTGTGCAATCCGCTGGAAGGAAGAAACAAGCTGGAAGGCCATGCTTCCTCAGAATCGGCACCGCGCAACTGAAGTTGTCGCGGTAACCGTCGTCAAAGGTGATTGCAATGGCATCGCCCAACGGACGGTGTTCGGTGCACATTCGGAGCGCCTCTGCAAAGCTGACAGGACGATAGGTTCTGCGCACGTAACCGAGCTGGGCGTCCAGTTGCGCCGGCGAGACTGTGTAACGAATGGTATCGGAAGGGTTGGCGTTCACCCTGTGGTAGACAAGCACGACGAGCCGAGGGCCGAAGAGCAATCTCGACACAGCGCGACGGACTGCGTTCAGGCCGGAAATGTGCGCGGCAAAGGCATAGCCCCGAGCAAAGAGCCTGAGAGCGGCCGTCCCCGGATCACAACGGGCGCGGGCTGACCTGATGGACTGTTCCGAAACGGCTTGTTCCGA
>CAYYNS010000032.1:0-10341 GCA_964473085.1 uncultured candidatus Brocadiaceae bacterium | reverse complement strand
GGCCACGTGGACATGATGGTCTTTTCCGCCATAATGGCTGGCGCCTTGCTGGGCTTCCTGCGTTACAATTTCCATCCTGCGAAGATCTTCTTAGGTGACACCGGCAGCTTGTTTCTGGGCTTTACAATGGCGAGCGTGTCACTTCAGAGCAGCATGAAGACTTCGACGACAGTGTTAGTCCTGGTTCCAGTTTGCATCCTGGGGTATCCTTTGCTGGACACTACTCTTGCGGTGGTACGCCGGGCGGTAAAGGGGAAGCCGATCTTTTCTGCGGACCGTTCGCACATCCATCACAAGCTCCTGGCGAGCGGCCTTGGGCATCAGGCAGCTAGCGCTGTCGGCTACGGACTTACAATAGTATTTGTGAGTGTGGCTGTCCTTCACCTTTACGGTCGGCATCGGGAGAGCACAATATTGCTTGTGGTAGCGTGCGTGGTGCTGGGGGCAATGTTTAGTAGTTTCGGTTACTGGGGTTTCGTGCGGTACCACTTTAGCATGGCGAGCCGTAGGAAGTACCGTGTGTATAACATGGTGGAGAAAACTGTACGCCTGAAGATGCTGGATGCCAGGGATGCGGACGAGCTATGGGGGCTGGTGTGCTACGTAGCGAAGGAGTTTGACTTGCACAGCGTGCGTCTCGTGCTCGACGGCTTGCCCGAGAGGCAGTGGGTGAATCCGGCGGTGCAGGGCAGCCTTGGGTCCGGTCTGAGGAGGTTCAGGCTGAGTCCGGGGGCGGGCACGCTATTGGTGAGCCACAACGGGCACTGCGACGAGGATATTGAGTTGGAACAGAACCTCTTGCTAGAGAGGGTAGCGGAGAACCTGGGAGCCAACATCCGGCGCCTCAACGGGGGAATGAGCGCCGGGGCCCCTGCCGGCTAGATCCTGCCGGCCATGACCGTCCTTCATCGTTGCCGTCTCGGCCTGTCCTAGCAGTTTTTGTTGCATCGCGTTCCGTTGGCTCGTGGGGCGTGTGGGCGCGCTTCGGCAGGCGGGCTTTGGTGCGCTTGCGCTGTAAGCTCCTTGCAGGACGCAACTGGTTTGTGGACGGTGTGTGACCGCTGACCGGCTGGAGGGGTACGGCTGGCGAGCCTTGCGGTGCTGCTCTGCTCAGGGGGTTGCGGTCGGGCCAGCGCTTGACAGGCAGGTCCAGTGAGCCTACAATGCAGGGTGGTTTGAGGAATGGTGCAACGGCAGCACGCCTGACTCTGGATCAGGTGATCCTGGTTCGAATCCAGGTTCCTCAGCCAGAATTTTTGCCCCCATCGTCCAGTCAGGCTTAGGACGCCGGGCTCTCAATCCGGAAACAGGGGTTCAAATCCCCTTGGGGGTACCATGGAGCGCAAGGGCCCTTCGGCGGCAACGTCGAGGGGCCTTTTCTTTGGTGCTTGATGGGGCGGGTTGGAAGGACAAAAGCGGCCCTGTCCGGCTACGATCTCAGGGGAGAAAGGTGGGCGCGGCAGTTGGGCTCGGGTGCCCGCCATCTGCTGTCAGAGGTCGAATATCTTGCCCGGGTTCATGATGTTGTTTGGGTCGAGGGCGCGCTTGATCCTGCGCATCAGCTCAAGCTCGGCCTCGCTGACGACCAGGTGCATGAACTCCTTGCGCTTGGAGCCGATGCCGTGCTCGCCGCTTATCGTGCCCCCCAGCCCCTTGACGGTCCGGTACAGGTCGGTCAGCACTGCGGGCAGTTTCTCGTCCCATTGCCCGGCGGAATCCGTCGGGTCCTTCATGATAGTGGCGTGCAGGTTCCCGTCTCCGGCATGCCCGTAGCATGGAATCTGGACGCCGTATTGCTGCGCCAGGCGTTCCAGATGCGGGATGATTTCGGGGATGCTGGCCGTCGGCACCACGATGTCCTCCAGGCTCTGATGCGGGGAGAGGACCTTGAAGGCGTCGGCGATGTTGCGGCGGACCTTCCAGAGGCGTTCCCGGGTGGTGTGGTTGTCGGCCACGTAGACTTCCTGTGCGCTGTGGGCCAGGCACAGCTCGCCGATCGTCTCGTATTCGCGCTCCACCAGCTCCATTTCGGGCCCGTCCACCTCGATCAGCAGCATGGCGCCTGCCTGCTGCCAGGGGAGGTGCTCGTTGAGGTACTCGCAAGAGGCTCGCACGGAAGGCTGGTCCATGAACTCGATTGCCGTCGGTATGATCCCTCCGTGGGTCATGATGATGGGCACTGCGTCTATGGCGGCGCGCGGGTCGGGGAACAGCACCAGCAGGCAGACCTGCGCCCTGGGCAGCGGGATGAGCTTGAGCGTGATGCGGGTGATAATGCCGAGCGTACCCTCTGAGCCGACCAGGAGCTTGATGAGGTTGTAGCCCGTGACGTCCTTGACGCGCCTGCCGCCCAGCTCGACGGTCTCGCCGGTGGGCGTGACGAGCTGAAGCCCCAGCACGTAGCGTTCGGTGACCCCGTACTTGATGGCCTTTCCGCCGCCCGCGTTCTCGGCAACGTTGCCGCCGATCGAGCAGGTCTCCACGCTCATCGGATAGCCCGCGTAGAACAGGCCCCTGTCCCGGATGCGCTCGTTGATGTCGTTAGTGACTACACCTGGCTCGACGATGGCGACCATGTTCCGCTCGTCAATCTCCAGGATGCGGTTCATGCGCTCGGTCGAGAGCACGATGCCCCGATGAACGGGGACGGCGCCTCCTGACAGGCCGCTGCCCGCGCCGCGGGGCGTGACGGGGATGCGCCTGCGGTTGGCCAGCCTCACGATCTGAGCGACCTGTTCGACTGCGCCCGGCTTGACGACCACCTCCGGCAGGCAGGCATATCGCTCTCCGGCGACCTCGTCGTGCGAGTACGGCTGCATGGCCTCCGCATCCGTGATGACGAACCGTTCGCCGACGATGCCTGCGAGCTCACGCACCACCTCTTGCGTGACCGGGCTGTAGTGTTGAGCGCTCATGGGCGGTGAGCCTTTGCCGTGCTCCTGCGCTCAATTTCCTCGATCAGGGCCGGGACGACCTCGAAGAGGTCTCCAACAACGCCGAAGTCTGCCACGCGGAATATCTGCGCATCCGGGTCGCTGTTGATCGCGACGATCTTCTCGGAGGTCTTCATGCCTGCCAGGTGCTGGATCGCGCCCGAGATGCCCACCGCCACGTAGAGCCGCGGCGTGACCGTCTTGCCGCTCAGGCCGACCTGATGCGGGTAGGAGATCCAGTCGCGCTCGACCGCCTCCCGCGAGGCGCCGACGGCCGCGCCGAGCCTCTGCGCCAGATCGCGGATGAGCGTGAAGTTCTCCGCCTTCTTCAGCCCGCGCCCACCAGAGACCACCTTCTGGGCGTCCTGGATGTTGAGGCCGTCCCGCTCGATGCTCCGGAAGCCGAGCCAGCGGGCCGGGCTGCGCAGAAGCCCCTGCGGGAGCTGGGCCTCGACCACCTCTCCGCGCCGCCTTTGCTGGCGCTCGGGCGGGCTGACCGAGTGCGGGCGAACCGTGGCCATCTGCGGCCTGTGCCTCGCCGTCACTATCGTGGCCAGCACGTTCCCGCCGATCGCGGGCCGGGTCTGGATGAGATTGCCCGTATCGGGGTCTATGTCGAGTCCCGTGCAGTCCGCCGTCAGGCCGGTTGTGAGTCTGACCGCAAGATACGGCATCAGGGTGCGGCCGGTCGTGGTGGCGGCGGCGATGAGTATGTCAGGGCGGCGCTCGCGGACCAGGTGCTCCATGGCCGCAGCGTGGGGCTCGACCAGGAAATGCCGCAGGGCCGGTGATCGGACCAGCAGCACTCGGTCCGCCCCACGCAGGATGAGGTCCGCGACGTCTTGGGGGTCGGTCTGCTCGGCCAGAACTACTGAGCAGAGCGCTGCACCCTGGAGCTTGTCGGCCAGGCGCCTGCCCCAGGCCAGCAGCTCATAGGACACGGCCCGCAGGCGCCCCCCGTCCTGCTCGGCGACCGTCCAGACCTGTCCCGGCGCGCCCTGTTGTCTCACAGTAGTCCGTTCTCCGCTAGGAAACTGGCAAGCTCCGCTGCTGCGGCGGGGGCGCCCAGCCTGCGGGCGTCCACGATCCTGCCCGTGCGGGCCGTCACGGCTTTGTCAATCCGCACGACTCTGGTTGGCGAGCCCGCCAGCCCTATCAGGTCCCTGTCGGCGCGCAGGTCCTCCGGTCCCCAGACGGGCACGGGCGCCTTGCGGGCGGCCTGCTTGCCCCGAAGCGTGGGGAGCCTGGGGAAGGCGATCTCGTTCGTGACGCTGAGCAGGCACGGCATGGGGAGCTGGAGCGCCTCGTAGCCGGATTCCACCAGCCGCTCCACGGCCAGCCAGTTGCCCTCCAGCGACAGTATCCGGCTGACGTAGGTGCAAAGCGCGATGTCCAGGAATGCGGCGATCCCGGGCCCAACCTGACCCGTCTCGCCGTCGGTGGTGCGCACGCCGGTAAGGATCAGCTCGAAAGGCCCGGCTTTCGCAATCGCCCTCGACAACACATAGGAGGTAGCGTGGGTGTCAGATCCGGCGAAGGCGTGGTCTGATATGAGCGCCCCCGCGTCGCACCCCATCGCGATGGCTTCCCTTACGGCCTTCTCCGCAGCCCTGGGACCCATGGAGAGGACTGTGACGTGTCCACCATGCTGTTCCTTGAGCCGGACGGCCATCTCAATCGCATACAGGTCCAGGGGGTTGATGATGCTCTCGATCCCTTCCCGGCGCACTGTGCCCGTCTTCTCGTCCATCTGGACGTTGCTTGTCTCCGGGACCTGCTTGACGCACACGACGGTGTGCATGGGGCCCTTCCTCATCCAAATGATCGGCGGCCGGGTGATGCGCCTATCGAGCCAGCTCAGCGCGCAGCTTCTCCAGTTCCTCCGGCTTCATGTTATAGACGTGCTCCGGGCCGGGGAAGACGCCGTCCTTGACCTCTTTGCGGTATGCCGTGAACGCATCCTTCATGATCCTGGCCAGTTCGGCATAGCGCTTGACGAACTTGGGCTTGAAGGCGGCGAAAAGCCCGAGCAGGTCCGACACAATCAACAATTCTCCGTCGGTGTGCGGGCCGGCGCCGATGCCATACACAGGAATCGAAAGCCGCTCGCGTATGATCCTGGTTACTTCCCGCGCGACGGCCTCCACCAGCAGGAACATGGCGCCGGCCTCCTGGACCGCCTCGGCATCGGCGATCATCGCCCTGGCCGAGTCAACGGTCAGCCCCTGCGCCTTGAAGCCGCCGAGCTGGCCCGAGCTCTGCGGCGTAAGCCCTATGTGGCCGAAAACGACGATGCCAGCATCCGATATGGCCCGAATCTGTCTGGTGACCCGTCGGCCGCCCTCCAGCTTTATGGCGTCGGCGCCCGCCTCCTGGATGAACGCGCCAGCGTTGCGCACGGCCTCCTGCGGGCTGACCTGGTAGCTCAGAAAGGGCATGTCCCCTATGACGAACGTATCAGGAGCCGCCCTGCGCACCGCGGCGGTGTGGGCAAGCATTATGGGCATCGTCATCTGGTTGGTGCCGCCATGACCGTAGACGCACATGCCTACAGAATCTCCTACCAGCAGCATGTCAATGCCTGCCTGCTCTGCCAGTGAAGCGGTCGGGGCGTCATAGGCCGTGATCCAGCACGCCTTCTCACCGGACTGTTTCATCCGGTAGAGGTCCAACACGCTCCTTTTGGCCATATCCGTCCACCTTTCTGCGCAGCACTCGACACATCGCGGACGCCGTACAGGCCACCGCAGCCCCACCATCATAGCCCGGTCAAATCGGCAATCAAGGGGCAGGCGATTGCGCCGGCGACAGCCGGGGCACTATCCTATTGGTGGCGTCGTTCTCTACTCTGCATCGGGCGGGCGAGCGTGCGCTGGATTCTGAATGCTTTCTACCTGAGCTTGTTGCCCTGGGCGGCGCCGTACTGGCTCTGGAAGCTGCCGCAGGCGCGACGCTACCGGGCCGGCGTGCTTGAACGGCTGGGTCTGGCACCCCGCAGCTCTGGGGGCGCAGGCCGCCTGTGGATCCACTGCGCCAGTGTGGGGGAGGCGTCCATTCCGCGCCAGCTTGTGGCGCGGTTCCGGGGCGAGCACCCGCAGTGGGAGGTCGCCTTTTCCACGTGCACGGACACCGGCGCAAGCCGGCTGCGGGGGCTGTATCCGGACTGCCCCGTCTTCTACCTGCCGCTGGATCTGTCGTTCTGCGTCGAACGTGCGCTGTCGCGCGTGCAGCCGAGCCTGGTAGTGCTGCTGGAGCTGGAGATGTGGCCGAACTTCCTGCTCGGCTGCCTTGGGCGGGGCATCCCGGTTGCGATCGTCAGTGGACGGATCAATGAGCCTTCCGCCCGCTTCCTGCACGCCCTGACGCGCTTGTGCCCCGGCCTCTGGAAGGCCGTGTCGGTCTGCTGTGCGCGGAGCGCGGCGGACGCCGCGCGGTTCGTGCAGGCTGGCCTATCTGCGCACAGGGCCTTCGCCTACGGCTCGCTGAAGTATGAGACGCTTGTGCTGGAGGTTGACAGGGGCGAGCAGGACAGCTTGCGACAGCGCCTGGGGCTTGCGCAGGGGGCGCGCGTGCTGGTCGCTGGCAGCATTCATCCTGGGGAGGAAGAGATTGTTTGCCGCGTCTACGGCAAGCTCGTCGGCAGGCACGGGGACCTGAGGCTGGTCCTGGTGCCCCGGCACGTCGAGGCGGCCGCCCTGATGGCGCGCCGCGTCGAGGCTGCCGGCCTGAGCGTCGTGCGCAAGGCGGACCTTGATTCAGGCCGGCGTGCGCCGTCGGGGACCGAGGTGATCCTGGTTGACACCATCGGTGAGCTGATCGCCTGCTACAGCATTGCCACGTGTGCCTTCGTGGGCCGGAGCCTGGTGCGGCCGGGGGGCGGTCAGAACATGATGGAGCCGGCGGCACTGGGCAAGCCGGTTCTTGTAGGCCCATTTACGGGCAATTTCGAGCCAGAGATGGACCTGCTGCTGGCGAGGGGGGCGGTGGTGGTCGTTCAGGACGAATCGAGCCTTCTTTCGGAGCTCGACCGCCTCCTGACCGACGGCGAGGCGGCCCGCGCACTCGGTCAGCACGCACGGCTGGCCGTGACGGAGAGCCGCGGGGCGACCGAAAGGACTTTCGGCAGGATCGAGGCGCTCCTGGCCGAGAGGGGACTCCTCTGAGAGGAGCGGCCGTCTTCCCAGAGCGGTCCTCCATTGTCGTAATGCGGTCGGGGTGCCTGGTCTTGTGCGCGAGGCAGCTCTGGACGCACGCTCGAGAGGTTTGACGGCCGTGGCACAGCGAATTATGATGAGCGGTGGATGACCGGAGGTCATGGAAGGCATTAGGCATGGCGAAAATAGACAAATTCCTGGAGTTCCTGGCGGAGAAGAGGGGGTCGGATCTCCACATCAAGACCAAGACGCCTCCGCTTGTGCGCATAGATGGTGAGCTTCAGAGGATGAAGTTGCCCCCCATGGAGGCGGAGCAGGTCAGGGCGTTCGCCTTGGAGATCATGCCGGAGCGCAACCGCAAGGAATGGGAGGCCACCAACGACACTGACTTCTGCTATGAAGTGCCGGCCCTGGCGCGTTTCAGGACCAATGTGTACCGCGACCTGCGTGGGCCTGGCATCTCCATGCGGCTCATCCCGTTCCAGCTCATGACGGTGGATGACCTGGGGCTGCCGCAGCCGATCAGGGACCTGGCCCTCATGCCCAAGGGCATAGTGCTGTGCACGGGGCCTACCGGCTGTGGCAAGACCACGACTCTGGCGGCACTTGTCCATCAGGCCAACATGCTGCGCCGCGACCACATCATCACGATCGAAGACCCCATAGAGTACGTGCACGAGAACATCGGTTGCATTGTCACGCACCGCGAGGTCGGCACACACACCGAAAGCTTCAGGCGTGCCCTGCGCTCGGCGCTGCGCGAGAACCCCGACATCATCCTGGTGGGTGAGATGCGCGACCTGGAGACCACGGCCCTGGCCATTCACTGCGCTGAAACGGGCCACCTGGTCTTCGGCACCGTGCACGCGACCACGGCTTCCAGCACTGTGGACCGGATCATTGACCAGTTCCCGCCCGACCAGCAGGAGCAGATCCGCGTCATGCTCGCCAACACCCTCAAGTGCGTCATCACACAGACCCTTTGCCGCCGCAAGGGCCCTGGACGCGTGGCAGCGTTCGAAATCCTCTATGTCCACAGCGCGGTGGCCAACCTGATCCGCGAGAAAAAGAGCTATCAGCTCCCCTCCGTCATCCAGACCGGCAAGCGCTACGGCATGTGCACCATGAACGAGTCCCTCATGGACCTTGTCTATAAGGACGTGGTCGCGCTGGAGGAGGCGTATTCCCACGCGATTGACAAACAGGACATGAACGAACGCGTCAACAAGTGGCTGTTGGCCAAGGTGCAGGACGGCACGCTCACGCCGGTGGATGCGGTGAGGCAGTCTTACTTCCGCCCGGACATGCTCGACAAGCTCCGGCAGGCGGGTTACGGCAGGGTAGTGCAGCGAATTGACCTGAGCGAGTTCGATCAGCCGCAGCCCGTGGCCGAGTAGCGTTCGGCTCAAGGAGTTGCGTCGGCCCGTTGAGGAGCTCTTGAGGTGAACGAGGGTTTTTGCCTCACCCGGCAGCAGGCGCGGGAGGTTGATCGCTTTGCCATCAACGAATACGGCGTGAGGGGCCTGATCCTGATGGAGAACGCCGGGCGGGCGTGCGCGGAACAGGCCTCTGCAATGCTTGGCGGCGCTGGGGGAAAGCGCGTCGTCGTCTTCTGTGGGAGCGGCAACAACGGGGGCGACGGCTTGGTGGTCGCCCGGTATCTGGACAATTGGGATTGCCAGGTGCGGGTCTTCCTTGTCGGGCGCATTGACGACATCCTGCGCGAGGCCGACGACGCGGCCACCAACCTTGAGATCGTCCTCAACATGGGGGTCCCAGTTGTCGAGCTTCGCTGCGAGGCCGACCTGGATGAGGCACTGGCTGCGGCGCAAGAGGCCGACCTGATCGTGGACGCACTGCTGGGCACGGGCCTCGCGGGCGAGGTGCGCGGGCTTTACCGCTCCCTGATCGAACGCATCAACGCGCTTGAGGCACCGGTCCTTTCCGTGGATGTGCCGTCGGGGCTGGACTGTGACACGGGGCGGCCTCTGGGCGTGGCTGTGCGGGCGACAAGAACCGTCACGTTTGTGCTGCCGAAGCGCGGCTTTCTGCAGCCGGAAGCCCGGCCCTACACGGGCGAGGTCAACGTGGCAGAGATAGGCCTGCCCCGCAGGGCGCTCCAGGCCAGGCTGGCCGCGTGGCACGCCCAGGAGGGTTGAGTGAAGATCTACCTTTCGGCCCCCCTCTTCACGCAGGTGGAGCGACAGTGGAACAGGATGCTCGCCGCGGCCCTCCAGGACCGCATCGAGGGCGCAGAGGTCATCCTTCCCCAGGACTTCAAGTTCAGCAATTCGTTCAACCGGCCTGAGGACTTTCCGAAACTCTTCCGGGCTTGCCTGGACTCGTTGGAATCCGCTGACCTGGTGGTGGCCGTGCTCGACGGCGCGGACGTTGACAGCGGAACAGCCTTTGAGGTGGGCTACGCCTACGCCCGCGGCATACCGATCATCGGCATCCGGACGGACTATCGCAAGAGCCAGGACAGGGGCCTCAATCTGGTCATTGCCCAGTCCTGCACGGAACTGCTGCGCGCGATGTCATTCAACGAAGATCTCGGCCAGCTTGTCAAAGACCTGACGGGCAAGATCATTGCGGCCCTGCGCAGGATCAACAAGGACAAGAAGCAGTGAGGGGCGGGTGCGCCGCGTCCTTTCCCGGGCGTGGCTTCGCTCTCAGGCCAGATCGGGCATCCGCGCAAACCAGCACCAGGGCCGCACCGGACAGGCGTCGCATAGCGGACTGCGAGGTCGGCAGGTCTCTCGGCCCAGTCGGATCATGCTGATGTGAGCCTCGTACTTCCGCCGGTCGGGGACCAGCCTGTCCAGGAGTGCGTGAGCGCTTGTGCGTGTGCAGCCCCGCGGGATCAGTCCCAGCCGCTGCGCCACCCTGAGCACGTGCGTGTCCACGACGAACACCGGCCTTCCGAAGCCGAACAGCAGTACCAGCCGCGCCGTCTTGATGCCCACGCCTTTGATCACGCGCAACGTCCGTTCGGCCTCCTGGGGTGGCATGGCACGCAGGAACTCCAGCGAGTAGCCTCCCTGCTGCTGGAGCCAGCGCAGGATGGATTTGATTGTTGCCGCCTTCTGTGCTGCCAGGCCTGCCTGCTCAATGGCTTTCTCGATGGCGCTCGGGTGCGCCCGCGCCAGGTTCTCCCACGAGCCGAAGGTCTCCTTCAGCCGGCCGTAAGCCCGGGCGCTGTTGAGGTCCGTGGTGTTCTGGGAGAGCACCCCGCGGATCAGCACCTCCAGGGG
>CAYYNS010000031.1:0-10379 GCA_964473085.1 uncultured candidatus Brocadiaceae bacterium | reverse complement strand
GAGGTCGTCGGGCTGATTGCAAGCGCCATTCATCCTGACCCGCCGCTCGCCCTGACCGAGGGCGGGCTCATCCGGGACGGCTACAACCCGGAGCTGGATGAGCTGCGGCAGGTTGCCCGGGAGGGAAAGGGCTGGATCGCAGGCTTCGAGCTGCGGGAGGCCCAGCGCACCGGCATCCCCTCCCTCAAGGTCGGCTTCAACAAGGTCTTCGGCTACTACATCGAGGTGACCAATACTCACAAGGACAAGGTGCCGCAAGACTACATGCGCAGGCAGACGCTCAAGAACGCCGAGCGGTACATCACCCCTGAGCTCAAGGACTGGGAGTCGAAGGTCCTGAGCGCGTCGGACCGGGCCAGGGAGCTGGAGCAGGAGGTCTTCCACCAGGTGTGCCGGGAGGCGGCCGTCCATACCGAGAGGCTTCAGCGGACTGCTGCCGCCATAGCGGAGCTGGATTGTCTGCTGTCGCTGGCGACAGTGGCTGCCGGCCGTGGCTACGTGCGCCCTGCCGTTTCTGAAGGCCTGGAGCTGCGCATCGAGGACGGGCGTCATCCCGTGCTCGAGCAGGTCATGACAGAGCGGTTCGTTCCCAACAGCGTGGAGATGGACGGGGAGGCCGTCAGGTTGCTGGTCGTCACGGGCCCGAACATGGCAGGCAAAAGCGTCTACATCCGCCAGACGGCGCTCCTGGTGCTGATGGCCCAGATGGGCTCTTTCATTCCCGCGCGCAGCGCAAGCATCGGCATAGTGGACCGGATCTTTACCCGCGTGGGCGCCAGTGACGAGCAGGCCCGGGGCCAGAGCACCTTCATGGTCGAGATGATCGAAGTGGCGAACATCCTCAACAACGCCACGCGCCGCAGCCTGATCATCCTGGACGAAGTGGGGCGGGGGACGAGCACTTTCGACGGCGTCAGCATCGCGTGGGCAACGGCCGAGTTCATCCACGAGAGGATAGGCGCGCGCACCCTGTTCGCCACGCACTACCACGAGCTGGCGCAGCTTGCCGAGACCCTCGGCGGCGTGCGCAACCTGAATGTGGCCGTGCGGGAATGGCAGGGCGAGGTCATCTTCCTCCACCGCATCGTGCCCGGCCACACCGATCAGAGTTACGGCATCCACGTGGCTCAGCTTGCCGGCGTGCCGCAACAGGTAGTGGACCGGGCGCGTGGCATCCTGGCGCACCTTGAGGCCAGCGCGGTAAGCCCGGACGGACAGCCCCCTTTTGCGCCAGAACAAAAGGCAGTCCCTCGGCCCCGCCTGGCGCAGGTCCCCCTTTTCCGCCCCCTGGAGGCGGAGGTGCGGGAAGAACTCCTACGGCTGGATGCCGAGCGGATCAGCCCGCTCGAGGCACTGCAAAAGCTCCACGACATCGTGCGCCGGCTTAAAGGCGGCGCCGGGTCCGAGTAGTCTCATGGACGTCCCCGCCGCACCAAGGGCTAGAGCGTCACCACCCGTCCCGTCTCAACGGACTCTATCTCGGCGCTAGCCAGCTTGATGGAGAACGCCGCTGACTCGGGCGTCACCACGGTGGGTGGCTTCCCTTCGTCAATGCACTGCACGAAGTAAGCGAGCTCCTCATGGTAGCCGTCCGTCTGCTTGATCTGCGGATGCGTCTTGCCGGACGCGGTGATCTCGGCGAGGGACGGCTTGCTAGAGCTGCTGTAAGCAAGGCAGCCTCTTTCGAAGGTCACCAGATAGCGCATCTCGAAGCCGAAGGCAGGCGGCAGGGTCATGTTGGCGCCTGCGCGGACGGCAGCCTTGGTCTCGTAAAGGTAAACGGTTTCCACAACGTCGTAGCCGCCGGAGAATCCCCTGGCGCCCGTCGAGCACACGGCCTTCGGCCGACCCAGCAGGTAGTGCACGAAGTCAACGTCGTGCACGTGGAGGTCAAGGATGGCGCCGCCGCTGCGCTTGACGTCCTTCATCCAGTTCTGCCATGTCCACTCTGGGGGGCTGCCGCCGCGCCAGAACTCCGCTGCCAGCACCCGGCCCAGTCGCCCCGACTCGACCGTCGCTTTCAGATAAGCGTATTCTGGCCAGAACCGGATGCACTGCGCGATCATGAGCCTGACCTTCTTGCCTTTGAGGGCGCTCAGCACGCGCTGGCACTCCTTGGGGTTCAGGGCCATGGGCTTTTCGCAGATCACGTCCTTGCCGGCCTCGATCGCCTTGATCATGTAGTCGGCGTGGAGGAACGTGGGCAGGCAGATGTCCACGACCTGCACATCTGGGTCCCCGATCAGCTTGTCCGGGTCTGTATGGGTCTTGTGGCGGGAAGGATCAATGACGGCGCCGCCCGCCCCTATGTTGATTGCCAGCGAGCTCTGGCCGGGCTTGAGCCGGTCCGCCTCCCTGTCCGCCAGCGCCACCACCCGCGCACCGGGGAGCTTCTCGTAGATGCCGAAATGCATGTTTCCCATCCCGCCCAGGCCGATAATGCCCACCTTTACCATTGCCGCCTCCTTTCATGAGCCGTACCGGACGAGTTTTTGCCGCTGGCCCGCTAGTGTTCTTGTTGCCCGAGGTTAGCGCAAGCGTGTATTTTAGGGGAGGAGCCGAGGATTGCAAGCTCCCATGGGCATGCCGGCGAGCGGCCGGTGCAGGGCAAGGCGCGGGCGGAGGAGCCGGTGACACCGAACAGGGCTGTTGGTGGTTTCTACCAGAGGGTCGTTGACCCTCGCCAGCGGGGTCCCTGTCTGAGCGCCTGTCGCTGCGTGCTGGGCGTAGCCTCGGTCGCCTATGGGGCGGCAGTGCGGCTGCGTAATTGGACCTACGACTGTGGACTGAGGCGCATCCGCCACGCCGGGGTGCCGGTCATCAGTGTGGGGAACATCACCGCCGGTGGCACCGGGAAGACCCCGTTCACGGCGTGGCTTGTGGGATTGCTGCGCGCCAGCGGCCGGCGACCGGCAATCCTGAGCCGCGGCTACGGGGCAGACGTGCGCACGGGGCTTGACGATGAGAACCGGCTCCTGGCGGTGCTGGCGCCTGGCGTTGCGGTCGTGGTGGATCCGGACAGGGTGCGCGGGGCTGCCCGCGCCGTGGCCGAGCACAGGGCGGACGTGCTGGTTTTGGATGACGGCTTTCAGCACCGTCGGATAGCGCGCGACCTGGACATCGTTCTGTTGGACTCGCTCCGGCCGTTTGGAGGCCGGCGCCTGCTGCCTCGCGGGATGCTGCGGGAGCCCCTGGATGGGCTCAGGCGCGCCGGCGCGATTGTCCTGACCCGCTCGGACCAGGCGCCGCCGACAGAGATGCGCGACCTCAAAGAGGCCGTGGCCTGCCACGCGGGCCGGATCACGCTTGCCCTTGCGGTGCACCAGCCCGTGGGCCTGAGCTGCCTGTCGGAGGGGCGGGCGGGCGCGCGCAGCCTCGGCCTTGAAGACCTGAGGGACGGGCGCTGGGCGGCATTCTGCGGCCTGGGTAACCCCCAGGCTTTCAGGCTGACGCTGGAGAGACTCGGGGCGCAGGTGGCACGTTTTTCCGTCTTTCCAGACCATCACCGCTACCGATCGGAGGAGCTGGCGGTTCTGTTGGCCGACGCGCTCGATTGCGATTGCCGGGCGGTGGTGACCACAGAGAAGGATGCGGTGAAGGTCCTGTGCTTGCTTCCAGGTGCCACGGCGATTCCCGTGGTTGCCTTGCAGGTTCGCCTGGAGGTGACGGAAGGGCGTGAGGCGCTCCAGGAGAAGGCCCTGTCGGTGCTTCAGCCGCGTTGAGCGAGCGCTCGGGGCGCCGCCTTTTGGGCTTGAGCAGCCCTGAGAACCGCTCTGTTCGCCAGCAAAGTGGACGGGAGGGGGCGCCTTTGCTACAGTAAGGGCGACGGTTGCGCAAGGATCGGATCATGGCACGTCGCGTCACGGCTCAGGAGCAGGTTGTCCCCTCGGGCAGGGCTTGCCGCGTTTTCCTCCTGGTAGTTATCGCGGGTCTGGTTGCGGCAGGTTGCGCGGGCGTGCGGCAACCGGCGGTGCTCGTTATCGAGTCGGTCCGCGAGGGCGCGGTCGTTGAGCTGCGCCCTGAGGCAGGGTTGGACTCGGTCCTGGCATTCCTGCCCGACGGCCGCCACCTCGTGTGCCGGACGACGGGCCTGACGGTTTGTGTTTTGGACGCCGTGACGGGAAGACGCGTGTTTGCGGCTGGCGGAGCGGCGAGCCTGGCGGCAGGGGACAAGCTTCTGGACTACGCCCCTATCCCGGAGGGGCTTCACGAGATCAGCGTTTTCGACCTGTCTGGCGAGCCTGCCAGCGCAGGCGCGACCCCCATATTCCGCTGGCGGGGGAAGGCGCTGGTGCAGTCGGTCGCACTCTCCGAGGACGGCCTTTTCCTGGCCGCGGGCAGTGACAACAGCATATGTGTGTGGGACCTCAAGGCGCGCAGGCAGATCCGCGTCCTGCCGGACCTGAAGGAGGGCGCGCAGTGCGTCGCGTTTTCCCCGAACGGGCTGGTCTTAGCTTCGGTGGGCAGTGACAAGACGGTGAGCCTTTGGGATCTGGCTGCAGCGGAGAGGCTCAAGACGGTCAGGGTGGGGGAAGGGGAGATCAGCTTCGATTGCTTTTCGGCGGACGGGCGCTCGGTTGTCCTGCGCGAACGGCGCATGGTGGCGCGCCCGGCGGGTTACAGGGGCCTGCCCCGGCTCGCCTTACGCACCGTGGTAGTAGAGGTGTCCAGCGGGCAGGTGCTCCTGGACATCCCCGACTACGCGTGGGTGTCCGGCGACCGAAAGACGCTGGTACGGCGCGACGACGAGGGCAGCGTTTGCGTGCACGGGCTTTCCTCTGGCCGCCAGCTTGGGCGGATAGCGGCGGTCGGGCCGCTGGCGTTGTCGCAGGGGGCCGGGCTCATGGCTGTTTGCACGGGCGTGTCCGAAGGGCGCCGGGTGTTCGAGGTCTGGAACCTGGCAGCCATGACGAAGCTCGCCTCGTGCTGGGTGCCCGAGGATAGCTGGTACTGCCGGGTGCTGAGCCCGGACGGCGGGACGCTCGTCTTGAAACGCGGATGCGGCTTGCGCCTGGCGGTCGTTGACGTGAGGCGCAATGCGAAGCTCGTTGAGCTGGCGAGCGCTGTGCAGGGCGCACCGAGCGACCTGGGCGAGCGGGTCGCTTTCTCGCCAGACGGTGGCAAGATGGCGACGGCGTGCGGCGGATCGCTGCTGACTGTGGACGTTGGCGCCTTGGAGGCGGCATTGGACGCTGAGCCGGCCTCCCCTGGCTGAGATGCGCACAGGGGCATGCGACGGATGAAAAGGTACGATTTTGAGGGTTTCAGCCTGGAATTGGGTTGTCCGGTCGAGGTGGGCCGGGACTCCGGCCATTTCTGGTTTTCCACGCTTCACCCCATCGAAGGAGCCGACGTGCTGTGTCTGGTCGTCAGGGCTGACGACAAGCCGCAGGGCAAGTGGCCGGCGACCCTGTGCCGGTCCGGGGATGGAGGCGCATCATGGAGGCGGGAGCGCGCAGTGGATTCCTACGGTCCGAACTCGCTGCGGCTCGGCAGGCGCAGGCTCCTGCTCATGCCCTACGAGCTGTGGCCTGTCTCGCCGGGCGACAAGCGGAACGCGCAGGCGGACGGCACGATCTTGTCCTGTCTGGCCAGGAGTATGCTGTCGGTTGAAACGGCGACTGTGCGTTTCTTGGATTTCCCGCAGGACCTTGCGGACTATCACCAGGGGGAGCTCTGCATCGTGACCAACGGCAATGTCCTGCCCCTGCGCGACGGGCGCCTGTTCACCACGCTCTACGGCAGATGCGAGGGGCAGGAGCGGTACACCAACTTCGCTGTCGCGAGCGAGGACGGGGGATTTACGTGGCGTTTCCTGTCCGTCGTGGCTCGCTCCGAGGGTGAGGCAGACGTGGCGGAAGGCCCGGACGAGTCAAACACCGTTCGGCTTGCAGACGGCCGACTATTTTGCGTCTACCGCGTTGGCAGTTATCTGGACTACCGCAAGAGCTACAGCGCGGATGACGGACGGACGTGGACTAAACCCGAGGTCATCCAGGGTGCGTGGTCCGTTGAACCGCAACTGGTGCGCCTGCGCAGCGGACTCATTCTCCTGTCCGGCGGCAGGCTGGGGCTGTTCCTGTGGGCCTGCGCCGACGGCGAGGGGAGGCGCTGGGAGCGAGTGAACCTGGCCGCGCATCACAATGCGCTCGTGCCGGATGCGTCTCTCCACTATTCAGAGGCGTTCTGCGAGGCAAAGGTGCCCGTCGAGCCGGCTCAAAGCACATCCTACACCGGCATGAAGGCGCTGGGGGTGAACGAGGCGCTGATCTGCTATGATCGGCTCGGCAGTGGGTGGGCCGGAGCCCCGGGGCCGTGGGGTGAGCATGACGTCGTGTTCTGCATGCGCATGCGGGTGACGCGCCGGCGCAAGTAGGCAGGGAGCAGCTTTGTTTCATAGACGGCGCGGGAGTTCTCTTTTGCTGCCGCTGTGTCGCCGACCGCCAGGCATGCTAAGGCGAGCCTGTAAAGGACGGCGCCTTTGTTGTAAGCGTCTGACTGTGCCTTCGGCATCTGCTTGTAGGTCGCAAGGCGCAGCGCGGCGGTGTAGTGGTCCGTGCTGGGAGCGCTGCGTTTGAAGTCTGGCAGGGACCGTGGTAGACTGAATATGGGCTGATGAGATCGTGCGGGCGGCTATCAGCGCACGCGCAACAAGCTTGCACAAGAGGCTGGCATTGTCTTGGCGGCAATGCCGGCAGCGAATAGATCGTGAGTTGGGAGAAGGTTTTTGGCTGAGACAGCGCAGTTCTTGCGCGCGAGGTTTAGCAAACAGGGAGACGTTAGATTCATATCGCACCGTGATCTGTTGCGCCTTTTTGAGAGGGCACTGAGGCGCGCGCG
The DNA here is from genome assembly GCA_964473085.1 of uncultured candidatus Brocadiaceae bacterium. Lineage (GTDB taxonomy): Bacteria > Planctomycetota > Brocadiia > SM23-32 > SM23-32 > CAYYNS01. The sequence goes on along the minus strand of CAYYNS010000031.1, from coordinate 3,539 downwards.
TCTGCCGGTGGCGATGAGTCAGGGCTATAACCCGCGGCCCCGCATTAGCTTGCCGGCTCCCCTGGGCGTGGGCTTCACCGGGCAGAACGAGGTTCTGGACTTCGAACTGTCCCAATGGGTGAGACCGGAGGAGGCCCGGCGCAGGCTTGCCGCCCAGATGCCCGAAGGGATCGTGCTCAGGTCGCTTCAGACCGTTGCAGCCAAACCAGACCGGCGGGTCAGACGGCTTGCCTACCGCGTAGCTCTGATGGCAGGGCACCCCCTGACAGGACAGTTGCTCGCGCAACTGCTTGCCACTGAGCAGATCGTGGTCCACCGATGCAAGGACGGCAAGCTCAAGGCCCTGGACATAGCTGCGTTCTTGTTGGATGCACGTCTGGTGGATGAGGCGCTTCTGTTGCTGTTTGGGGCGACAGAGGCCGGGACGGCGCGGCCGGAAGAGGTGCTCGACGCCCTGGGCCTGAAGGCTGGAGTTCACTACTGCAGGAGCGCAATAGAGCGGACGCATGTGAGTCTATCTTCCTCCCTTTGAGGCGAGGAAGGTATGGGCGAAGCACTGATGTTGATCAACGTCGTGGAGGAGGAGGAGGCTCGGGTCGCCGTCGTCGAGAACAACAGGCTTGAGGATTTCTACCTGGAGCGTGCCTCCGGCGACCGCGTCGTCGGGAACATCTACAAGGGCAGGGTGATCAATGTCGAGCCGAGCATCGAGGCGGCTTTCTTAGAATTCGGCTACGAGAGGCATGGCTTCCTGCATGTTTCCGACGTCAGGCCTTCCCCGGTCGGGGGGACGGCTGGCAAGAACGGCAGGTCCGCCAACGGTCCGCGCCCGGAGAAGGGCATTCGCAACCTTGTTCGTCCTGGCGATGAGTTCCTCGTGCAGGTGATCAAGGAGGGGATCGGAGAGAAAGGGCCGGCCCTCACTACATACCTGAGCCTTCCCGGCAGGCACCTGGTCCTGATGCCTGGAATGTCCCTGCGGGGAGTGTCCCGGCGGATCACTGATGAGCAGGAGAGACGGCGCCTGCGCGACATCCTCAAGGAGCTCCACGTGCCCTCTGACAGCGGCGTCATCGCCAGAACCGCTGCCATGGGACGGGACAAAAGGGACATCGAGCGCGATCTGGACTACCTCGGGCGGTTGTGGGATGCCGTCAAGCAGCGCTCGGAGACCTCCAAGGCACCTGCCCTCGTCTATCAGGAAAGCGACCAGGTGATCCGGGTCATCCGTGATGTCTTCACAGAGGACATCCGCAATATCCTGGTGGACAGCCCGCAGGTCTACGAGCGCGTCAGGGCATTCCTCAGGGACGTGATGCCCCACCACGTGCGCAAGGTCAAGCTCTACGACGGGGACCAGCCGCTGTTCCACCGCTACGGGGTCGAGGAGGAGCTTGCGAAGATGCACAGCCGCACGGTGCAGTTGCCCTGTGGCGGCAGCGTCGTCCTGCAGCAGACCGAGGCGCTGGTGGCTATAGACGTCAACAGCGGGCAGTTCAAGGGCCCGCGCGACGCCGAGGAGTCCGCCCTCCAGATCAACCTCGAGGCGGCGGAGGAGGTCGCCCGGCAGATAAGGCTCAGGGACATGGGAGGCGTCATCGTCATAGACTTCATTGACATGCAGGACAAGGGCCGGCGCGCGCAGGTGGAAAAGGCCCTCTGGACCGCGCTCGCGAAGGACAAGGCCCGCTTCCGCATGCTCAAGATGTCGCCCTTCTGTCTTGTAGAGCTTACCCGCCAGCGCAGGCGCAAGAGCCTGAGCCAGACGACCTATGTCGAGTGCCCCACCTGCAAGGGGACAGGACACCTGAGGAGCACCGAGACAATCGCCCTGGACCTTATTCGCAAGCTCCGTGCGGGGCTCCAGCGCCCTGAGGTCGCCCGCGTGGATGTGGATGCCCCGACCGCCGTGGCGAACTACCTTAACAATATCATGCGCTCGCGCCTGCGCGAACTCGAAAGCCAGACCAACAAGGTCATCCGGGTGCATGCAGACCCCGCGCGCGGCCCGGAAGACCACGAGATCGCGTTCAGCAAGAGCGACGGCGCCCGCGTGAACATCTGACCGCCTTTTCCCTTGTGCCCCTTGACAGCCTCCCGGAAGGGCCGTATATTGCGCGCATTCAGTCCGGATGCTGCTTTTACGAGGAGGGTGAAGGGGAAGAAGCGGGTGCGGTGGCGTCTGTGTGTGGTCGCCGATTCGGAGCCCCATGTTGAAAGGAGACCGCAAGATGAAGAGGGCGCTTGTCTTGGCGTGCGCGGTTGTCGTGCTGGCAGCACTGGGTTGCGCGGGACTCGGCCCTACCTATGGCTTCCTCAGTACGGACGTGAAGATCCCTGAGATCCGCCTGGCGGTCGAGAACGACGGCGTGGGCACAAAGGTCGGCACTGCAACCTCCAAGAACGTCCTGGGCTGGGTCGCCTCCGGTGACTGTAGCATTGCCGCCGCCATGAAGAATGGCGGCATCACCAGGGTTCATACCGTGGACTATCACGTGTCGAATATCCTGGGCGTGTATGCCGAGTATACGACAATTGTGACGGGCGAGTGAGCAGTGCGTCTGTTAGAAGGGTGGCGGGGCCGCGCCATCGGGCGGGCCCCGCGACTTTTCAGGCAAGCCGTGCGCAGCTAGTCCGTGGCCCTTTTCAGGGCCTGCGCCTTCGCGAGGGCGCGCCGTGCAATGCGATACTGTCCAAGGGCACGGTAACATTCACCGAGCGCCTGCCACGCTTCGGGGCCTCGACTGTTGATCGCCAGGGCCTGCCGCGCCGTTTCGAGTGCTTCCGTAAGGAGCTTAGCCCTGGCTTCCTGAGTGCGCAGCGCCATCTCAATCAGGCAGCGCGCCCTGAAGGCAAGCGCCGTCCAGCAGCGCGGGGATCGCGTGAGCACCAGATCCACCTCCCTGAGCACTGACTCGGGTGCGCAGTCGCGCAGGCGCTCGTCGAACACGGCCGGGTTGGACAGCTCGAAAAACTCGAAGGCGCGTGCGCTCGCCGCGCGCGCCTTGTCGCTCACAGCGATTAGCGCCGTGTCGTCCCAGTAGATGCAGTGCCACCGGCCAGAGCGGAAGAAATGCCGGCTGTCCCGCGTCCGGTAGCGGATCAGGACCGCCTCGGCCGAGTATCGCGCCAGGATCTCTTCCCATCCCCGGTCGCCCCTGGCGACAGCGACGGCTTCCTGGATCACCTGGTCGCCGTAGACGTCGCACCTTCCGTCAACGAAGACCGTCCGCTCAGGCCAGAAGCGCCAGATCAGATAGCCGCCCCATTCGTAGACGTTGTAGAGCCGGCCTTCCAGCGGCGCGCTCTGCAGGTAGTTGCATGCTCGCACCGGCAGCTTCTCCTCTGACACCCCCAGGCCAAAGCCGGGCCCGGAGACGTGCTGGAACGTCAGCACGACGCCCAGTACGTAGAACGCCCACGCGTAGGGCAAGTCCCCGGGCCGACCGGCCCCTCCTGTCTGCTGGGCCTGCTGCCGCCAGGACCTCAGGTGGTACCCCAGCACGGGAGGCACGAGCAGAACGAACGACTCCAGGTTC
>CAYYNS010000030.1:0-10466 GCA_964473085.1 uncultured candidatus Brocadiaceae bacterium | reverse complement strand
TGAGCCGGGCCTCATCAACGTCGCAGACGGCCACGACCTTGATCCGGCCAGTAGCCTCCATGGAGCTCGCATGGTGCTTGCCCATGTTGAAGGCCGGTCCATAACCCACGACGGCTGCCTTGATCGGAGGCGTAAGGTGCGGCATGGCAAAACTCCTGAGACTATCCGCCCGATGGCTGCTGCAAAGAGCCGCATATATTACGCGCAGGTGCGCGGCGGTCAAATGAAAGTTGCCCGGCTGGCAGGTTGTGCTATAATAGTGTTGACCGCAGGAGGAGAGGTGGCCGCGCCGGCCCGTGCGGCCGGCGAGGAAAGTCCGAGCTCCACAGGGCGCGGTGGTGGGTAGCACCCACCGGGAGCGATCCCAGGGAAAGTGCCACAGAAAACACACCGCCCTCCTTCGCTCGCCTCTGAGCGAGCTATGGAGGGCAAGGGTGAAAAGGCGGGGCCCGCAAGCAAGCGAGCTTAATGTAAGAGCCCACCGCCCCGACGGTGACGTCGGGGGCAAGGCAAACCCCACCGGGAGCAAGGCCAAATAGGGGAGCAGAGGCTGCCCGCCTCGTCACGACTCCCGGGTCGGCCGCTAGAGGCTGCCGGCAACGGCAGCCCCAGATGAATGGCCGCCGTCCTCCTTCGCTCGCCCGAGGCGAGCTAGGGAGGACAACAGAACTCGGCTTACGACCTCCTGCGGTCTGTTCTTTTCAGCATCCTTCACGCCCGCCGGCCGCACCGAAAGTGTGTAGATTTTTCCAACGCCCCGGGCTATCATGAGTGCGCATGGGTGGCGAAGCGGCAAAGAAGCTGCGTGGCCCGGTCAGTCCGCAAGAAAGGAGCCGAGCGCCGTGAACATGGACGTGTTGTGGGCCCCGTGGCGCATGCAGTACATCAGCGAGGTGGACAAGGGAGGCGAGTGCTTCCTGTGCAGCGCCGCAGCATCCAGCGACGACCACGCTTGCTTCGTCCTGTGGCGCTCCCAGACCTGCCTTGCAGTCCTGAACCGCTGGCCTTACAACAACGGCCACCTGCTCATCGCGCCCAAGGCGCACAAGGCCGACCTGGCTGAACTGACCGACGCCGAGCTGGCGGACCAGATGGCGATGCTGAAGCGGTGCGAGCGAAATCTCAGCCATGCGATGTCGCCGGACGGCTTCAACGTCGGCCTGAACCTCGGCCGGGCGGCTGGGGCCGGCCTGCGTGACCACCTGCACTGGCACCTGGTGCCGAGGTGGAACGGAGACACTAACTTCATGCCGGTCACGGCATCCAGCAAGGTCATCCCGCAGTCGCTGGAAGCGCTCTGGGAGGTCCTCAGACAGGTGGACGGGACGCCGTGACGGGCGAGGGGACCAAAGGGATCGTGCTGCGCCGGGAGCTGGAAGAACGCGAGGCCTCGGCCCTGGCTCCGTGGGCGATGAAAAGCGCTCAGTCGCGCGGACGCATTCACCCCGAGCCGGAGCACACCTACCGGACGGCCTATCAGCGCGACCGCGACCGCATCGTGCACTCGAAGGCGTTTCGACGGCTCGAATACAAGACCCAGGTGTTCCTCAACCACGAGGGCGACCACTACCGCACGCGCCTTACCCACACGCTGGAGGTGGCGCAGATCAGCCGCACGATCGCCCGCGCCCTTGCACTCAACGAGGACCTCACAGAGGCAATCGCCCTCGCCCACGACCTGGGCCATACCCCCTTCGGCCACAGCGGCGAGGAGGCACTGCGCGAGGCGATGGCCGACCACGGAGGCTTCGAACACAACCGGCACGGGCTGCGGGTGGTGGACGTGCTGGAGAGGCACTATGCCGCCTTCCGCGGCCTGAACCTCACTTACGAGGTTCGGGAGGGCATCGCCAAGCACTCCACCCCCTGGGACTCGCCTACGGGCGAGGGGTTCGAGCCGGGGCCGGCCCTGCTGGAGGCCCAGGCGGTCGAGCTGGCCGACTCGATCGCCTACGACAACCACGACCTCGACGACGGCCTGGCGGCAGGCATACTTTCAGAAACGGACTTGGGCGGGGTCAGCCTCTGGGCGCAAGCCGTCCATGAGGTGGGGCGGCAGTTCACCCCCCTCACCGACGAGCAGCGCAGGCGAGAGACCATACGGTTCCTGATCAACCTCCTGGTAACCAACGCAGTCGAGACCAGCCTGCTGGAGCTGCGCCAGCGAGGCATCGGCTCGCCCGAAGAGGTCAGAAAGCAGAAGGGCGGCCTGCTGCGCTTCAGCGACGGCCTCCAGAAACAGAAGGAAGAACTCGAAAGCTACCTGCACGACAAACTCTACCGTGACTATCGCGTCACGACGGTCACCAACAGCGCGCGGCGTTTCGTCAGGGCCGTGTTCCGCGAGCTGGTCTCCGACACGCGAGAGCTTCCGTCGGAGTACCAGGAGTGGGCTCGCCAAGTGGGCACTCACAGGGCCGTCTGTGACTATGTGGCGGGCATGACCGACCGCTATGCGCAGGACCGATACCTCCAGATGTTCCAGCCCTATCAGAAACTCTGACTCGCTTCAAGGAGGCTGAAGGAAGGTGCCGAAGTTGCTGATCAAGGAGGGGCCTGGAAGGGGCGACTTTCTCAACCTATCCCAGGGAGTGGCGACGATAGGCCGCGACCCTGAAAACACGCTCCGCCTGGCCGACAGGGCCATCTCGCGGTTCCATGCGCGCCTGACGCTGCATGGGGCAGAGTGCTGCGTGGAGGATCTCAACAGCCACAACGGCACCCTCGTGAATGGCGAACGCGTTCAGCGCGCCCAGCTCCACCACGCCGACGAGATCGGCGTGGGCAACGTCGTGCTCCTTTACCTGGAAGATGAGGTCACGGACGTAGGCGTGCTGGTGCGCTCGGAGGCCGCCGAACCCGAGATCACCCAGACCATTGACCTTGAAGACTCATCGCTGCTGGAAGGCGTTGAGGGGGCGAGCCGCAGCGAACTGATCGCCTCCAACCAGCGGCTGGCAGCCCTGGCCGAGCTTGCGCAGGCGGCGGCAGGGGCAAGGAGCCTGCCGACGCTGTTCGACCTGACGATTGACAGCCTCAAGCGCACGCTGGATCCCGACCGCGTGGTGCCGATCGTGCGGCAGGGCGGCGGGACGCTGTTGCCTTATATCCGCGCCAAGAGCGGCTTCGGCCACGGCCTGGAGGCGGTCGGCATCAGCCAGAGGATCGTGGAAGATTGTGCGGCAAGGGGCGTGGCAGCATTGAGCCGCCGGCGGCTGCTCTCGGACGCCGACCAGGCAGGGGCGCGGGCGGGCGCACGGCGCGTCACCAGCGTACTGTGCGCTCCGCTCATCAGCCGCAGCACACAAGGCGTGATCTACTGCGACCGCCTGGACAGGCCCGAACGCTACGAGCGCGCCGACCTGCATTACCTGTGCTCCGTGGCGGCCCAGGTGGCTGTGGCCATCGAGAATATCCGCGCCCACGAGGACGTGGAGGCGCTGGCGCGAAACCTGAAGCGGGAGGTGGAGGGCCAGTACGACCTGGTGGGCCAGAGCATCGCGCTGAGGCGGGTCTTCGAGTTCATCCGCAAGGCCGCCCCCACGGAGGCAGGGGTGTTGATCTGCGGCGAGAGCGGCACCGGCAAGGAGCTTGTGGCGCGCGCGATCCACTACAACAGCAACCGCAGCAAGGGCCCTTTCGAGGCGGTCAGCTGCGCCGCGATGAGCCAGAGCCTGATCGAGAGCGAACTGTTCGGACACGTGAAGGGAGCCTTCACTGGGGCCATCAGCGATCGCCCCGGGCGTTTCGAGCTCGCCGACAAGGGCACGATCTTCCTCGACGAGATCGGCGCCCTGCCCCTGGACTGCCAGACCAAGCTCCTGAGGGTGCTGGAGATGGGCACCGTCCGGCGCGTGGGCGACGTAAGAGACCGGCCAGTGGACGTGCGGGTGATCGCCGCCACCAACGAAGACCTCGACCTGGCGCGCCGGGAGGGCCGCTTCCGCGAGGACCTCTTCTACCGGCTTGACGTCCTGCGCACAGACCTGCCCCCGCTGAACGAGCGCGGCGCTGATATCGAGCTTCTGGCTCACCACTTCCTGGCACATTTCAACGAGAAGTGCGGCCGCAACATCAAGGGATTCGATCCAGCCGTCCTCGCGGCCTTCCGCAGCTACAGGTGGCCCGGCAACGTCAGGGAGCTCAAGAACGTCGTCGAACGCATGGTGATCATGTGCGAGGATGACATCCTGCGGCCGCAGTTCCTGCCGGCGGAGATGCGCCAGGCACAGGCCCGGGGCTTCACCGAGCCCCCGCCAAAACAGGGCCAGGAGCTTCAGTCCCTCGAAGAGCTCGAGAAACGTCACATCCTGGAGGTGCTCCGACAGACCGGCGGCAACAAGAAGAAGGCTGCCGACATACTTGGTGTGGACCGCAGCACGCTCTACGCGAAATTGAAGCGCTACCAGGCCGACTGACAAGGTAAAAGGGGCTTTGTTTTTTGCGGACAGGCAGCTATAATAACAACAGGCATCTGTAAGCAGGCTAGCGTGCGTCCGACAGGGCGGGGGATTAGGAGGGGAGAAGGTGACAATCTGGTTTCTGCGCGCGCTGTTTGTCATGTCAGCGGCTGCGTCTGGATTTGCTATCGGCAACGATCTCGATAAGCCCTACGTCGGGATCGTCTGCGGGATCCTTGCCAGCATCATCATCATCGCGCTGGAGGGCCTGCTCAGTGCTCGGCCGGTCGCCCTCATCTCCTCGGTGGTCTTCGGCACACTTGTGGGGCTGCTTTTCGCCACGCTCGCCCAGAGGGTCATGATGCTGGTGATCAAGCCGCTGCCGGCCGTTGACCCGCAGACCTTCGAAAGGGACCTGCAGCTGGTGCTCATTGTTGCCTGCATCTACCTTGGCATCGCGTTCCTGTACCAGACGCGCGAGAAGTTCCGCATCGTCATCCCATATGTCGAGTTCCGACGTGAGGAAAAGGGCGCGCGGCCCGTGGTGCTCGACACAAACATGCTGGTGGACGGGCGCATTGCTGAGGTGCTGGAGACGGGTGTCATTGACGGACCCATCGTCGTGCCACAGATCGTGCTCCACGAGCTGCACAGCCTCGCAGACTCCGACGACAAGCTCCGCAGGGAGCGCGGCCGGCTTGGCATGCGGATGCTCGATCAGATCCGCAGCAACCCCAAGCTGGAGGTGCGCATCGAGCGGATCCTGTCGGACGGCGACTGGCCTGTGGACGAGCGCCTGGTTCGGATCGCCAAGAAGCTCAACGCCCGCATCATGACGAACGACTATAACCTGAACCGCCTGGCCTCGCTGGAGGGGCTGGAGGTCATCAACCTGAACGAGTTGGCCAACGCACTGAAGCCCGTCGCGCTCCCGGACGAGCGACTGTTGGTCAAACTGCTGCGGCCCGGCGAACAAGCTGGCCAGGCCGTCGGCTACCTGGGGGACGGCACGATGGTCGTGGTGGAGGATGCCCTGCAGTCGCTCGGCCAGGAGGTGGAGATCGTGGTCACCAATACTATCACGCGCGAGACGGGCCGCATGATATTCGGCCGGCTGGCCACCGCTCCTGCAGCGGCCGCTGCTGTGCGCAACAAGCGCCCTGGTCGCGCCTGACAGGACCCACCTCGATGGCGCAGCTTCAAGGTCCGACCACGACGGAACAGAGCTACGCTTTCAGCGCCGTCGTGCCGGCCGCCGGATCGAGCCTTCGCATGGGCGCCGAACTCAGAAAGCCGCTCCTGCTGCTCGATACCATTCCCATCCTCCTGCACACCTTATGGCGCCTGCGGTGCGCCGCTGGCTGTGCCGAGATCGCGTTGGCCGTGCACCCCGAGGATGTGGGCTTCTACACTCCGGAGCGTCGGGAAGTCCTGCTCGCGGAGTTCAGTGTCAAGGCGATCGTCCCCGGCGGCCAGAGCCGGCAGGAGAGCGTGCTGACGGCCCTTGAGGCAACAAGCACCTCTGTCCCCCTCGCCCTCATCCACGACGCCGTCCGTCCGCTGGTGAAGGTGGACCTGATGGAGCGCGTGGCTGCACGGGCGGCCGAGTGCGGCGCCGCGCTGGCAGCCGTGCCGGCCGTGCCGACCATCAAGGATGTGGCCCCGGACGGGCACGTCGTGCGCACGGTCCCCCGCCAGACGCTCTGGGTTGCCCAGACGCCCCAGGCCTTTCGCAGGGAACTCATCCTGGAGGCGCACCACCGGGCGCGCCGGGAGGGCTTCGTCGCCACCGACGACGCGTCGCTGGTGGAGCGCACGGGCTATCCCGTCATGGTAGTGGAGGACTGCTGCGAGAACCTCAAGATCACCACGCCGGCCGACCTGGCGGTCGCCGAGGCCATCCTGCGCTGGCAGAAGGACCGGGATGTGAGGGGCGCGCGCGTGCCGATGAAGGCCGCCGAGGCGTTCCTGCAGGGCAAACGCGGTAGCTGACACGCGCGCGCTGCGTAGCTCCTCGGTTTGGCCCTGTGGCTGACGGGGCAACTTGACCCATGCACTGCGTGCGCCAACAATACCGACGCGACACTCCGCGGAGACTGACGAGCGTTCTGCCTGTGGAGGCGTCTGCCGCCCCAGCCCCGCCTGCCGGAGAGGTTGAACGGGCGGGCCGCGGGGGGCTACAATACGGCCTTGCCGGTGCACCCGCCTCGCGCACAGGTGAAAAGGGCGTCTGATGCCGCTGTTCGAGACCAGAGACCTCACCAAGTATTACAGCCGCCGCGCGGTGGTAGACCACGTGAGCCTTTCGGTGGATCGGGGCGAGATCGTCGGCATACTGGGACCGAACGGCGCCGGCAAGACAACTGCCTTTCGCATGTGCATCGGCATGATCCGGCCCGCCCACGGGTGGACCTACTTCGACGGCCGCGACGTGACAGGCGTGCCGATGTACAGGCGCAGCCGCCTCGGCATGAACTACCTGGCGCAGGAACCGACGGTGTTCCGCCACCTGACGGTGGAGGACAACCTGCTGGCCATCCTGGAGATGCGCGGGATGGGGAAGACTGAGAGGCGGCGGCGCACCGAAAGGATGCTCGATGAGTTCGGGCTTAGCCACCTCAGTGGGCATGCAGCTTACACCTTGAGCGGCGGCGAGCGGCGGCGGCTCGAGATCGCACGTGCACTCTGCACGGAGCCCAAGCTCATGCTCCTGGACGAGCCGTTCACCGGCATAGACCCGATCGCCGTCGGCGAGCTTCAAGACTTCGTGGTGGGGCTCAAATACCGCGGGATCGGCGTGCTGGTGACGGACCACAACGTGCTGGAAGCCCTGCGCATCACCGACCGGGCCTACATCCTGAGCGAGGGCAAGGTCGTGACCCAGGGCACCTCAAAGGAGCTGCTTGAAGACCCGGTGGCGCGGCGGGTTTACCTGGGCTACCGCATCGAGCACGTGCACATCGGCCTGGAGCCTCCGGGCAGCACGGCGGGTGCCGGCCCCAGCGCCCCCGTCGGCCCGTCTGGGCCGACCGGCTGAGAAGAAGACCGGCACGCTTCCCCACAGGTTCCCCCGTTATGGCAGGCAAGGGTTCGGTTGCGGGCCGCTACCTCAAGAACGCCGTCCTGGCGGTGATCGCTTCCTGTCTGGCGATTGTGGTCGCCTCTGCGCTCCTGACCCAGCGCGAGGTCCACACGCACACCCTCGCCTATCGGCTCGTGCCGGACCAGGGCCAGGCTGAAGCCGACGCGCTGCGCACTGCCGTCGCCCTGATCAGCCGCCGCGCAGCCACCCTTGGCAAGAGCCTCGGCGTCAGGGACTGCACGGTGTCGGCCGAGCCACAGGGCAGGCTGAAGCTATCCTTTCGCGCGCACCCCGATGCCGCCGAGGCGCTGTTGTGGCTCACGATGCCCGGCCGCGTCGAGCTTCACCTGGTGCATCCCGATCAGGACATCCTGAGCGCAACGCCGCCGGGCGAGCTTCCTGCCGGTTACGAGGTCAGGTGCTACCAGGAGCAACTCTATCAGCTCAGCCGACCAGGGGCGCTCGCGACGCGCGAACACAGGTATCTGGTGTGCACAGAGCCCGCCATGCGTGTGAGCCGGTTCAAGCAGGTCCGCCTCGACACAGCGGGGCTTTACAAGACAACAGTGCTGACCTTTGCCTTTGAGGAAGGTGAGCGCGAGCGGTTTCGGGACCTCACGGCGCTCAACGTGGGGCGGCACATGGTCATGCTTGTTGACGGCACCCTATTTTTCCCCTCCAGCCAGATCCAGAGCGCCATCGAAGGAGGCGTGGTGCAGGTTCAGGGCTATTTCTACAATCCGCCCCTGCGCAAGCTTGTCGGGGTACTGAACGCGTCCCCGCTGCCGGGCAGGCTTGAAGAGCTCTCGCACCTTATAGAGTAGCCCTGCTTTGCGGGGGGCATCGGCGTCAGAACATCACGCCGGGGTTGAGCAGCCCGCCGGGGTCAAGCACCTCCTTGATGCGGCGCATCTGGCTGACGACCTCCGGCCCGAACTGAATCCGAAGCAGCGCCCGCTTGATCCTGCCGATGCCGTGTTCGGCGGACACGCTCCCGCCCATCGCCACCACCCTGCGCGCGAATTCCTCGTAGAGGCCCAGTGCCTGCCCCAGCTCGGCCTCCGAGCGCGGCAAGATGTTGACGTGCAGGTGGTTGTCCCCGATGTGGCCGAAGATGACGTACTGAAGGCCGGCGCTCCGGAGGCTGTCGCGGTAGAGCGACATGACCTCTGCGAGCCGCTCATCCGGCACGGCCATGTCCGTGCCGACCTTGTGGATGGCGGGCACCTCCAGCTTGCAGGCGCCGATGATGCTGTTGACGTACTCCGGCAGGGCGTGCCGGAAGGCCTTCATGGCAGCCAGGTCGCCCGGCGTGAGGCCCGCCCAGGTGCGGCGCGGCAAGCTGCCGAACCGCCTCAGCAGAGCCTCCACGGTCCCGTAGCAGCGCCGGAATTCTGCATCCCCATCGAAGTCCAGCTCCAGGTAGACGGCGGCGCGGGCATCCTCCGGCAGCGGCGGCACCCCGCTGGAGGCACCCTCCTTGGCGCGCTTTGCGCCCAGCAGCTCAAGCGCCGCCCCGTCCATATACTCGATGGCAACGGGCCGCAGGCCACCGTCCTGCCGGACCGCCTGCACGAGCCCCAGCGCGTCGGCCTCTGAGGGCAGGAAACACGTCATCAAGAGCCGTTCGGGCGGCTCGAGCGTGAGCCTCAGCTCCGCCTCCACGACGATGCCGAGCGTGCCCTCGCTGCCCACGAAGAGGTCCACGGCATCCATGTCCTGCCGCAGGTAGTAACCGGCGGCATGCTTGGTGGCGGGCATCTTCAGGTGCGGCAAAGGGACCACCCGCGCCGCCCCGCGCTCCGATGCAAGGATGAAGCAGCCCTGCGATGCGCGAACCTCACCGCGGCGCAGCCTGAGCACCTCTCCAGCGGCCGTCACGACCGATATCGCCTCCACCCACGCGCGCGTGGGCCCGTAGTGGAACGTGCGTGCGCCACTTGCGTTCGTTGCGACCGTGCCGCCGATCTGCGCCGAGGTCTCCGTCGGGTCCACCGGATAGGACGGGCGCCGGCGCCCAGCTTCCAGGCGCATCCCCGCCTGCCGGCTGCGCTCGTCAGCCCAGGGCAGCTCCTGGAGCGGCGTCGTGCGCAGGGCCCGCTGCAGGTCAGCCAGCACCACCCCCGCCTCCACGCCCGCGAAGAAGCAATCGCGCGCCTGGTCCTGCCGCACGTAGCGGATGTGGTTCAGCCGCTCCAGGGCGAGCACCGCTTCCGACTCGACCGGCACGGCGCCACCCACGATGCCAGTGCGCGCACCCGCTACCGTCAGGCGCATCCCCCGCCCGGCACACTCCTCCACCGCCCGGCACACGTGGCCGATGTCCTCGGGGAAGAACACTACCTCAACCGGCCCGGCCGTCGTGCGGCTCTCGTCCGTCAGGTAGGCTGCGAACTGTGCCGCGATGCGCGCCCGCCCCTCCACGCGTGGACACGGAGGCCCGGCGGGTAGGCTGACAGTCCTCAGCACATTCACGGTCGCGCCTCCCCCTGCCTGCACCGGACGGCCTCTATCAGGCGCGGGACGACCACGTGCAGGTCGCCCACAAGCCCCACATCTGCCAGGCGGAATATGGGCGCGCCGGGGTCGCGGTTGATGGCGATGATCTTTTTAGCACTCTGCATGCCAACCAGGTGCTGGACCGCGCCCGAGATGCCGCAGGCGACGTAGAGCTTCGGCTGCACGGTCTTGCCGGTCTGGCCGACCTGGTGTGCGTAGGGCATCCAGCCGGCATCAACGGCGGCGCGACTCGCACCGACGGCCCCGCCCAGCACGGAGGCCAGCTCGCGGATCAAGCGGAAGCCTTCCGCCGAACCGACACCCCGCCCCCCGGCGACAACCACGTCGGCCTCAGCGATGTTCTCGGCGCCAGCCTCTTCCACACAGACCTCGAGCACCTCGACCGCGCATTGCGTCGCGCCCGGCGAGGGCGCGAAGCGCACCACCTCAACCTCTCTCGGCTCGCCCTGGAGCGGCTGAACCGC
>CAYYNS010000029.1:0-10548 GCA_964473085.1 uncultured candidatus Brocadiaceae bacterium | reverse complement strand
CGCACGGAACCTGCCCTCCACTGCCCGGTTGAAACCGAGGCGGTCACACAGTCTCTGTCCCTGCGACACGATCAGTGCACCCGGAACTGCATGGTCTTCTGGCTGGTGCGCCCATCAACGCTCATCGTAGTGACGACCCGATACCAGCCGACCAGCGCCGGCATGGGCAGGAAGTACGGCTCGCTGCTCATGTAAGTGCCTCGGCCGCGCCAGACCTCCCTTTGGATGTCTCCCATCAGGTGGCCAGCGTGGAACACCTGGCGGCGTTCCTTCACAAGCACCTGCTGGGCAGGGAATCGCGTCCGCACCACGTACCTGGCCTGGAGGTCCACGCGATCCCCCGCGCTTACCACGGCGGGCATTGGCCGCACCGAAAGGATCGTCACGCTTACCTCGCCGTGCGGTCCATGCTCCTCCCACTCCTCCAGGAACTCACAGCCCCCCGCCAGCAGCGCAACCGCCGCCACGACCCACAGCCCTTTACTGATCGCCCTGCACATGGCGCCACCTCCCGTGCTCATAATGCCTTCGGAACGCTTCGCACGCCCTGCGTGCGCATCATACCTGTTCCGCAAGCGGTGGTCAATCCTGCTGTTTGCACCCTGCTGCGCAGGCGACGGGCGCGTGTTGAAAAGCCGCCCCTGCGCCGGTAACATACCGCGCGATGCGCAGCCTCCCGGCGCACTCCCAGCAGCCCGAACGGAGAACCACATGCGGCTTTCCAGACGTGCAGAGGGTACCCGGCCCTCCGCTACGCTGTCGCTGGATGCGATCGCCAAGGCGATGCTCGCCCGGGGCGAGGACGTAGTGATGTTCACCGTCGGCGAGCCTGACTTCGACACGCCCGACAACATCAAGCAAGCAGCCGTCCGCGCCATCCAGGCCGGCTACACGAAGTATACGCCAGCGGCGGGATCACTTGAGCTGCGCCGCGCCATCGCAGCCAAGCTCAAAAACGACAACGGCCTCACGTATGAGCCCGACCAGATCCTGGTCTCCAACGGCGCCAAGCAGGCCCTCTACATCATCATGCTGTGCCTTCTGGACGAAGGGGACGAGGTCCTGCTGCCCGGCCCTTACTGGGTGAGCTATCCCGACCAGGCCGAGCTGTGCGGCGCGCGCCCGGTCATCATTGACGCAACCGGCAGGCCGGACCTGAAGGTGACCCCCGAGATGCTTGAGCGGGCCATCACCGGGCGCAGCAAGCTGCTTATCCTCAACTCGCCCTGCAATCCGAGCGGGGTGGTCTACACCGCAGAGGAGCTGTGCGCGCTGGCGGACGTGGCCATCCGGCACGAGCTCTGGATCATGTCCGACGAGGTCTACGAGAAGCTGATCTACGATGGCCTGACGCACGCGAGCACGGCCGCCCTCAGCCGCGATGCCTACCGGCGCACGGTCACCATCAACGGCGTCTCAAAGACCTACGCCATGACCGGCTGGCGGATCGGGTATGCGGCCGGGCCGCGCGAGGTGATCCGGGCCGCCGTTGACATCCAGAGCAACCTGACCAGCGGCCCAAATAGCATCGCGCAGAAGGCTTCCCTGGAGGCGCTCACGGGCGAGCAGGAGTCCGTCGAGGAGATGCGCTCAGCCTTCGCCCGGCGAAGGGACCTGATCGTCGAGGGGCTCAGGAACGTGGCGGGCGTGCGCTGCGTGGTCCCCCAGGGCGCCTTCTACGCCCTGCCGGACTGCCGCGCTCTGCTGGGCCACACCTATGCGGGCCGCAAGGTCTCCGACTCGCTCTCCCTGAGCGAGGCCCTGCTTGAGGCCGTGAAGGTAGCCGTCGTGCCAGGGGCGCCCTTTGGCGCCGAGGGCTACCTCAGGTTCTCTTACGCGGTCTCAGAGGCTGACATCCACAAGGGCATGGAGCGGCTGGCCCGGTTCGTTCAGATGCGCGACCACTGAGTGCATCTATCAGCCTTCCGCTCGGAAGTCGAACGTAGCGGCGCTCAGAGGGCCCGGAAGATGCCCATGCCGGGGTCCGCCGTGGTGAAGCTGCGCGGCGGCTCCAGCGTCTTGAAGCCCGCTGCCTCCACCATCCTGATCAGCGCTCGCGGCTCGACCGCCAGCATGCGGTGCAACACCTCCGTGCGCCAGGTGCGTCCGTCCGGCCCGTCCCTCTCAACGACGCAGCGCTGGTCGAAGAGCTTGCGCTCGCGGTCCCAGAAGTAGTAGAAGGTTGCGGTGCCGCGGCTGAGCCGTCGCCTATCCGTGCGCGGCTGCTGGTAGAAGCCCGGCTCGTCCAGACACTTGTCGAACGCCAGCAGCCCGCCCACGCGCAACTGCCCGCGCAGCGAGCGGAATGCGCGCGCCAGCTCGTTCAGGTCCAAAATGTAGTCCAGCCCGCTATGCATGCAGACGGCGGCGTCGAACCTGAGCGGGAGGTCGAGCACCAGCAGGTCGCCCTGAACAAACTCCACACGCAGGCCAGCCTGGCAGGCCTTCGCCCGGGCGTAGCCGAGCATCTCCTCAGAGCGGTCCACCCCCACAACCCGGTATCCCGCCCCGGCAAGCGGGATCGAGGAGAGGCCCGTGCCGCAGGCGGCATCTAGCACCAGGTCGCCCTTACGAAGCCCGTGCCGCGTCAGCCGCCGCACCAGAGCACGCACCCAGTCCTCGTAAGGCGCCCACGCTACAAGCTCGTCGTAGACGTCCGCCAGGCAGTCGAAGTCGTTGAGCGCTCCCTGGACTGCTTGCGCCTTTGATTGCATGCGCGGGACCTCGTGCGGAGGCTTCTGACTGGCCGCAGCCGACCACAAGCACGTCCTGCGACGGCCGGTGCGACCATCCATTATAATCCCGGCACTGAGCGCGCGTCGCAACTATGAGGCCCAGCCCGCGCTGTTTGATCTTTCCGGCAGCCGCCGCTACACTGAAGGACAGACGGGAGCCCTGCGCGACCTGAAAAGCCGCGCACAACGGAGGCGGTAGCGACAGGAGAGGGATCGCAATGGACAATGCTGCGGCGCCGTTGACCAGTTCGCCGTCGTCACGCTCAACTGACGGGCGCGGCCGCCACATGAGGCTCTTGGGGTGGCAGCAAAGCGGCTCAGGGCTGAAGTCGTCGTGAGCGGGCGCGTGCAGGGGGTCTGGTTCAGGTCGAGCACGCGCCAGGTCGCCCACTCTCTGGGCCTGACCGGCTACGTCCGAAACCGGTTTGACGGGAGCGTCGAGGCGGTCTTCGAGGGGCCAGAGGATAAGGTCAGGCTCGCCGTCGAGTGGTGCCACAGGGGACCGAGCATGGCGATAGTGGAATCCGTTGACGTGACCTGGGGCGAGCCGACCGGCCGCTACAGGACGTTCTCCGTGGAGCACTAGCCCGGGCGCTTCTTCGCCGGCGGCGCAGGCTTGCTGTAGCCGCACTGTGGGAATCGCGTGCAGCCGTAGACCTCATTCCCTCCTGCCGTCACCTTGCGCACGACGTGGCCGTCGCAACCCGGCTGCGGGCATGAAGGCATGGAGACGGGAAGCCGCCACGCGTTGCGGCACCGCGGGAACCGCGAGCAGGCGAGGAACCTGCCGAACCGGCCCCACCGCAGGACCATTGCTTCCCCGCACCTGTCGCAGCGTTCATGGGTGGGCACGGGCGCGGGCATATCGCCCTTGTCGAGGCTTCGCGCCCCCTTGCACTGCGGATAGAGCGAGCAGCTCAGGAACAGTCCCTTCTTGCCGCGCCGCACCTTCATCGGGCTGCCGCACTGGTCACAAACGGCGGCGGGGCTGGAGAGCTTTTCGGCCTGTCTGAGTGCCTCTTCTATGGTCGCCAGCGGCCCTGACTGCGAGCACCGGCTGCATCGCACGAGGCGTTGCCCGCCGCTCTCCTCGATGTAAAGCTGCCCTCCGCACCTGGCGCAGCGCATGCCGGTGCTGGAGCGGGGTTTCATCTCGACGGGCCTTCCCTGGCGATCTATCCCCATCACGCGGCGGCACTCAGGGTAGCGGGAGCAGGCGAGGTAGGGCCTGCCGCGGCGGCCCTGCCTCTTGAGCATAGGGGCGCTGCACTGGGGGCACTTGTGCTCGGTCTGCTCGCCCTCCGGCTGGGCAAGCGAGATGGTAAAGTCGCATTCTGGAAACCCGCTGCAGCCCAGGAACCTGTCGCCCCGCCGGCCGAAGCGCACAACCATCTTCTTGCCGCACTTCTGGCAAACGCGCCCGGCCTCCGCTGCCTCTTCCGCAGCGTCCGTCATGCCCTCCCTGGCGCGCTCCAGGTCCTGGCTGAACTTCTCGTAGAACTCCTTGAGGGTCTGGCGCCAGTCCGCCTTGCCCTCCTCGATGCGGTCGAGCTTCGCCTCCAGGGCCCTGGTGAAGCCGTAGTCAACCTCGCGGGGGAAGTGCTCGACGAGCTTGTCGGTGACGACGCAGCCGAGGTCCGTGGGCACGAGCGTTCGGCGCTGGCGTCGCACGTAGTTGCGCCTCAGCAGCGTCGAGATCGTCGGCGCGTAAGTGCTCGGGCGACCGATTCCCCGTTTCTCCAGTTCCCTCACCAGCGTCGCCTCCGTGTAGCGGGGCGGGGGCTGCGTGAAATGCTGCGAGGGCACAAGCTCGCGCAGCGCAAGCAGCTCGCCCTCCGCCAGCTCCGGGAGCGTCTGCTGCGAGTCCTCATCCTTGTCCGGCGGCAGAAGGCGCGTATAGCCGTCGAAGACCACCTGCCGGCAGCGCGCGACGAACAAGCCCGACTCGGTCTCGATCTCCACTGTCGTCACGTCGTAGACGGCGGGCTTCATCTGGCTGGCCACGAAGCGCCGCCAGATAAGGTCGTAGAGCTTCCACTGCGGGGCTGACAGGTGCGGCTTGACCGACTCCGGGGTGCGGGCCGGATCGGTCGGGCGGATCGCCTCGTGGGCTGCCTGCGCCGAAGCGGGGCTCCTGAACCTGTTCGGCCTCGTCGGCAGGTAGCCTGGTCCCCAGGTCTCGCCGATCAGCTTGCGCACGGCCTCAAGCGCGCGCTCAGAGACCCGAGTCGAGTCCGTGCGCATGTAAGTGATGATGCCCTCGCTCTGGCCCTCGATCTCGACGCCCTCGTATAGCTGCTGGGCCAGCCGCATCGTCTCGGCGGTCGTCATGCCGAGCTGGCTGCCGGCGGCCTGCTGGAGCGTGCTCGTTATGAACGGCGCGGGGGGCCGGGAGGCCGTCCTGCGCTCCTCGACCGAGCGGACGCGATAGCTCTCCCTTTTTAGCCTCTCGACCGCCTCCTTGGCGGCCGCCTCGCTGGCGATAGACACATCCTGTCCGTCGAGCTTCTGGAGCTTCGCCTGAAACTCGCGCTCCGCGCCCAGGCGGGTGAGCCTGGCAACGATCTCCCAGTATTCCTGCGGCTTGAACGCCTGGGCCTCGCGCTCGCGCTCGACGACCAGGCGTAGCGCGACGCTCTGCACCCGCCCCGCGCTAAGGCCCCTCGCCACCTTGCGGCTGATCAGCGGGCTGAGCTCGTAGCCCACTATCCGGTCCAGTATGCGTCGGGCCTGCTGGGCGTTGACAAGGTCCATGTCCAGTCCGCGCGGCGAGCCGAATGCCTGGCGCACCGCCTCGCGCGTGATCTCGTGGAACGTGGCGCGGCGCAGCTTCTCCTGGGGCAGCTCGAGCGCATGGGCAAGGTGCCAGGCTATGGCCTCCCCCTCGCGGTCGGGGTCGGGCGCCAGGTAGACCACCTCTGCCCGGCTGCTGCTGTTCTTGAGCCCGCTGACGATGCGACGCCTCCGGGGAAGGATCTCGTATGTAGGCTCGAAACCGCCCTGCACGTCAACGCCGAACGCGTCCTCCGGAAGGTCGCGTATGTGGCCGCCCGAGGCCTTGACCTCGTATCCCGCCCCGAGGTAACGCGAGATGGTCTTCGCCTTCGTCGGTGACTCAACTATGACGAGCTTCGAAGCCATTAGTCCGCACTTCCCCCACGGTTCGCGACACAAACGCTGCGGCGATATTACGACGCACCAGCACCGGGCCGCAAGTGCACGGCCCTTGACGCCTGCCGCTGCGCTCCCTACACTTTAGGCCCCGTGGGCCGTGTCGAAGCCGCGGTCGTGGGGGATTCATGAACAGCCTGCCCCTCTATGTCGCCTTGACCGTGGACGTTGACCCCGATGCGAACCGGCCGGAGCCCGGCCGCACGGACGCCGTGAGCGCTGGTGCAGGCGGCCGCGTGAGCCTCAGGGCGTGCAGGCAGGGCCTGGAGGCGCTCGCCGCGCTCCTTGAAGAACTGCACCTCCCCTGCACGCTGCTGTGGGAGGCGCGGTCGCTGCGAGTGCTGGCGCGCACCGCACCGCGGCTTGTGCACTCGCTGGTTGAGAACAAGGCCTGCGAGCACGGATGCCACGGGCTGCGGCACGAAGACTTCGCCGGGCGCGACAGCGGCCTGCCGATCGGCGGGCAGCAGACCCTGGAGATCATGCAAGAGGCCACGCGGATCGTCACAGGCGAGACCGGACGGCGTCCGGCGGGGTTCCGAGCGCCCTACTGCCGCCTTACGCCTGGGCTTCGCCGTGCGCTGGCCGCGCTCGGTTACAGTTACGATGCGACGCTCATGCGCACGCCGGGCAGCCACTGGCCGCTGACGGCCAGCCGCCTGCGCGGCACGGACGGCCGCGTGTGGGAGCTCGCACTACCCAGGGGGCGGGACCGCTCCGGCCGCCCGATCACGGGCTACCTCTGGCAGCTTCTAGAGGGCAGGCGCCGTCCGGAAGACCACGTTGAGTTCGCCGCCAGGGCGGCAGGCATGTGCAGCGGCGGCCTCCTTCAGGTCGCCCTTCATCCGTGGCACCTCCTGGTAAGTGCGCGGGGGGCGGCCGTGCGCAGTGCGGGCAGCGGTGCCAGCGACCTGCGTGCCGTCCTGTGCGGCACAGGGTCCCTGCCCGCAGTCCGGTTCGCCACGGCGTCCGCGTACCTGGGAGCGGTGCAGTCGGGTGGCACAGGGGCAAGCGTTTCGTTTGACGGTTGAGTCGCAGGCCGATATAATACTACCATATCTACCGCGAAGCACTGCGGACCCACCAGATCGGGCTCAGGGATGAGCATGGACGTGCGCGATATCGCCCGCAAGCTGGTTCGGATTCAGAATCGCTTGCGCAAGGAGCTCTTCAAGGAGCTCCAGGATCACGCGGCGGACATTGACCTGATCTTCGACCCCTATTCATACTCGCCGCTCGCGCAGGAGCTCAGGGAGAAGTACCTGTCCCGCCTCTACGCCATCCAGGCGATCCTGCAGGAGCTTGCGCACCTGAACTGCGGTCGCCGCCAGCCGCCCGTCAAAGTCCTGAGCGTCGGCGCCGAAAGCAGAGAAGAGTTGGTCAGCGCGGTCAACAAACAACTCGCCGAGCTCAACGGCGCGAAGGTCCAGGACGTCAAGTTCATGCAGAACAGGCAGGACGACGGCTGGGTGGCCGTGATCACCTACATGGCGAACCCCTTCACCGAGGCTCAGGACGAATCGGCCGCATGGATGTAGCGGCAGGGCCCCGTTCCGCCTCACTGCCGCCGCTTGCTCGCAAACGCAGTCCACCGTACACTCCTCCACCTGTGTAGCTGCGCTGCTGGTGACTCACGCTCACGGAGGGCTGATCGGATGAAGCTCGGACTGGTGACCTACAACCTGGCGAAGGACTGGGACCTGGACAGGATCATCCAGATGTGCAGCGCCCACGGCTTCGAGGGCGTGGAGCTGCGCACAACGCACGCGCACGGCGTCGAGGTCAACCTGAGCAAGGCCGAACGCGCGCAGGTGCGCAGGAAACTGGAGGGCAGCCCGGTCGCCCTGGCCGGCCTCGGCAGCGCCTTCGAGTACCACTCACCCGACCGCGACGAGCTGCGCCGCAACATCGAGGGCACCAAGCAGTATGCCCGCCTGGCAGCAGACGTGGGCGCCCCCGGCATCAAGGTGCGCCCCAACGGGCTGAGCCTGGAGAAGGGCGTGCCAGAAGAGGACACGCTCTACCAGATCGGAGAGTCCCTGGCCGAGTGTGCCGAGGACGCCGCAAGGCTCGGCGTCCAGATTCGCCTTGAGGTGCACGGACATGAGACGTGCGAGCCTGTCCGCATCCGCAAGATCCTCGACTACGCCGGCCACCCGAACCTCTACGTCTGCTGGAACTCCAACCCCCAGGACGTGCGCAACGGATCGGTGCGCGAGAGCTTCGAGCTTCTGGCAGACGACATCGCGCTGGTGCACATGCGAGACCTGTGCGCGCGTGACTACCCCTGGCTGGAGCTCCTTGGCCTGCTGCGCTCGCGCGGCTACGAGGGCTTCTGCTGCGCCGAGATCCCGGAAGGCGACCAGCCCGACCGCATCATGGACTATTACAGCGCCCTGTGGCAGGCCTACGGCCGAATCCTGGACCTCCAGGGCTCAGGCGGCCATGGCCAGTAGCAGGGGCAGCCCGTCGCCTACCAGTGTCTACTGCGGATCTCCCCCGTCCTGGGCTCACCCAGCTCTCGCAGCACCTGCGGCGTGAGGTCATCGCGCCGCAGGGTGAGGCCGAACGGCGTCCCCTGAACAAGCACGTCACCGTCGGCCGCGATCCAGGTGACCCACACGTGGTTGCTCACGTGGAAAAGCAGGCGGTAGAGGCGCGTCTTGTTGCCGTGCAGCTCCACCTCGCGGATGCTTTCGAGGTCCACCCTGACCTCTTCGACCGAGCCCACAAGCGGGTTGATCAGGTGCACCGACCATGCCTCCCCGACCCGCGCGTGCTTGAGGTCTGGGAATCCGGCCAGTGGCGCAAGCGCCTGGCCCCAAAACAGGCTCTCGTCGTAGGGAACCTCGCTCTCGAACCGCTGCCCTCCGACCGCTCCCTTGATGACCAGGCGCTTGTCTTCGACGGTCCCGATCAGTCTCATGCCGAGTGCGTCGGAGAAAAGGCGCACCAGCCGCAGACCCTGTAGCGGGGAGATGTCGGCGAAGAAGTCCACCTCCAGCCCGCCTGCCAGCGGCGCGATGTACTTCGGGAGCGCGCCCAGCTCAAGGCGCGTGCTGTTGTGCACAACAATGTTGCCCGACTCCACGCGCTCGACCTCTGTGGTCGTGGTACCGAGGCGCTTGCTGCCGATGTAGATGCCCATGCTGAAATCGCGCCGCTGCTCATCCTTCTTCAGGATGGCATCGTAGATAGGCCTTATGGCAGGAGCGGGCGGCCTGTCAAGCCTCTCGCGCAGTACCGTGCCCCACATCACCGCAAAGAAGCAGGCCGTGCCAACCACAAAGATATCCCGCAGCAACCTCACCCTCGCACTCCCTTCACCCTCCAGCCTGCGGCGGGCAGATCACTGCTCGTCGCCCTCAAAGAAGTCTGTCCAGAACCCGACCTCCTCGTCGCAAAGGCCGGAGAACTTCTCGTCGGGCTCATCGAACCCCTCGGCCTTGCGGCCGCCGCGCATGCGCGCGCGCCGCAGGAAGCGACGCGGCTCCAGCACGCGCGCCCTTCCGCCGGCCAGGGCCTGAGCCAGGCGCGGGTCCGCCGTGACCACAAGGACCCGCCCCGCCTGGGCGGCACGGTTTGCCGGGCCGGCGATCTCGTGCAGCGCCTGCGCGCCAGGCGCCAGATTGCTCACGCTCACCCTGCCATGCCGCTCCACCGGCGGCAGGACCCCGCTGGCGGCGTTCTCGTCGAACACCAGCTCCACGTCGCAGTTGCTCGATTCAGCATAGCGAGCGAGCCAGCGGGCCAGGTTCAGCCGGCTACTGTGCGGGTCGCCCTCCACGAACACGTCACCGCCCGCCTCCCGGAAGGCTTCCAACAGGTCGTTGCCGTCCACATAGAGCTTCATCGTCCCGCAGTTTCCTGCCTATAGTTTATCCGGGAGCGAAGCGAATCGCGCGCGTAGACCAGCCGGCCTTCCACCATCACCCCGACTGCACGGCCCCGCAGCCTCCATCCCTCATAAGGCGTGTTGCGCGACAGCGAGGCGAACTCCTCCGCGCGCACCATCCACTCCTCCTGTGGGTCTATCAGGACCAGGTCTGCCGGCCGGCCGACGCTGAGCGACCCGCCGGGCAAGCCGAAGACCTGGGCAGGCCGAGTGCTGAGCGCCCGCGCGGCCGCAAGTGCGCTCATCCTGCCCGCGTGCACGAAGTGCGTGAGCACAAGGCCCAGGGTGGTCTCCAGTCCAATCAGCCCGCTTGCGCCGCGCGCCACGTCCTGGGCTGCGTGGGGTGCATGGTCGCTGGCCACGGCATCGGCCTCGCCTCCGAGGAGCGCCTCCTGAAGTGCGCGGCGGTCAGCGGCTGAGCGAAGCGGGGGGTTGACGCGCGGAGGCTGACCAGCCTCATAGTCCGCCGTGCACAGGAGCAGGTGATGCGGCGCAAGCTCGAAGCTGACCCGCGCCCCCGCTCCGGAGGCCAGCCGAAAACGCCGGAGCAGGTCCACACTTTCCGCCAGGCTCACGTGCGAGAAGTGGACCTGGCAACCCCACCGACGCGCAAGCTCCAGGTCGCGCCGGACGTAGCGCGCCTCGTTCGCATACGGCTCTGCCGGCTCAAACCCGGGCGCCGCGCCCTCGCAGTAGTCCGCCAGCGCCCGCTCGGAGTCCTCACAGTGCGGGCTCAGGGGCAACCCG
>CAYYNS010000028.1:0-10604 GCA_964473085.1 uncultured candidatus Brocadiaceae bacterium | reverse complement strand
GGAGATGCTGCTGCTTGAAGTAAAGGACCTGAGACTCAGTGTGGAAGAGACGGATATCCTGCGCGGGATCAATCTGCACGTGCAGCAGGGTTCCGTGCATGCGGTGGTCGGGCCGAACGGCGCTGGCAAGACCACGCTTGCTAACGCGATCATGGGTCTGCCGGGCGCCTTGCCCCAGAGCGGTAACATCCTGTTCGAGGGTCATGACATCACCGCGCTGCCCACTCACGAACGGGCCCGGCTCGGCATCAGCCTGGCCTGGCAGGAGCCCGCACGGTTCGAGGGCATCCAGGTGCGTGACTTCCTGGCAATCGGAGCCGCTGACAAGAGCGAGCGCCGCCTGCGCGAGGCGCTCGAAAGCGTCGCCCTCGACCCCGACCGTTACCTCGACCGCGCAGTTGACGCGAGTCTCAGCGGCGGCGAGCGAAAAAGGATCGAGGTCGCCTCGATCGTCACCATGAAGCCCAAGCTCATGATCCTCGATGAGCCCGATTCGGGAATTGACGTCGAGGCGCTGAGCGCGATCTTCGACCTGCTGCGCACCATGAAGCAGAAAGGCACGACAGTCCTGCTGGTCACTCACAGCCGCGAGGTCCTCTCCCAGGCGGACACTGCCACGCTGGTCTGCTTTGGCAAGGATGTTGACGAGGGCCCCAGCGAGCGCATCGAAGAATACTTCACCCGGCGCTGTGTGCCCTGCGACGTCCACAACCCCGACCTCGTGGAGAAGTGACCGTGCCGACCGACTACCAGTTGATGGTAGACCTCTACGAGAAGCTGGGGCAGGACCGAAGCGTCTTCAAGACCTCTGATGTCGCGCACGTGGTGGTGCACCAGAACAAGGTCATCGGCGCCCACACCGTGCCCGGGCTCGAGGTCTGCCCGACGGAGCTTGCCGACGGCGTTGCACTCTCTGTCAAACTCGCTCCCGACACGGTCATCCCCAAGCGCGTTCACATGTGCTTCGGCGTCTTGCCAGAAAAGGGTAGGCAAAGGATCGTGCTGGAGGTGAGCATCGGTGCCAGGGGGAGGATGGAGGTGCTGGCCCACTGCGTCTTCCCCAACGCGGTGGATGTGCGCCACTTGATGGATGCGCAGATACGCGTCGCGGAAGGCGCCTCCTACCGCTACCTTGAGCGTCACGTCCATGGCAGGGACGGCGGCGTCCAGGTCGTGCCGAAAGCCCGCGTGCGCCTGGGGCCCTACGCGCGGTTCGAAACCGAGTTCGAGCTCATCGAGGGCCGCGTCGGACAGATGGAGATAGACTACGAGACCTGGTGCGCACCCCACAGCTCCATGCGCATGGTCGCCCGCGTGGCCGGCCGTGGCGATGACCGCATCCAGCTCCGCGAGGTCGGCCACCTAGAAGGCGAAGGCTCTGCCGGCGTCCTACTGAGCCGCATCGC
Source organism: uncultured candidatus Brocadiaceae bacterium (assembly GCA_964473085.1). Classification (GTDB taxonomy): domain Bacteria; phylum Planctomycetota; class Brocadiia; order SM23-32; family SM23-32; genus CAYYNS01. The sequence continues at coordinate 9,198 of CAYYNS010000028.1, read as the reverse complement.
CGTGCGCGACCAGGCCGAGGCCAACGTCTACAACGAGCTTACAGCCTCTGCCCCTTACGCCCGCGGCCACGTGGACTGCAAGGAGATCGTCCAGGGCGGCGCCGTCGCCCGCGCCACTCCCATCGTCGCCGTGCGCCACCCCCTCGCCCGCGTCACCCATGAGGCAGCTCTCGGCAGCGTTGACTCCAAGCAGCTCCAAACGCTCATGGCCCGCGGCATGAACGAAGAACAAGCTGTGGAACTCATCATCCGCGGCCTGCTGAGCACGCGCTGAAGCGTGGCCTTACGATCCAGCGCCGCCGTTACACGAGGGCGCGCCGCACGGCCTCCAGATTGTCTTTGAAGTACTGGCGCAGCCCGATCACATCCGCGCACGTGGCGAAAAACCGCGCCCCCCGGTCGTAGTAGGCGCGTATCGTCGCGCTTGAGACGGGTAGGCCCCAGTGCTTGCCGTGTCGCTGACAGGCCGCCTCCACGCGCTCGATTGCCTCCCCGATCAGGGGGTGCTCAGCTTGTCCCGGCACCCCAAGACTGTGCGAAAGGTCGCCCGGCCCGATGAAAACGATGTCAATCCCGGCCGTAGCCGCGATCGCCTCGATGTGCTCGACCGCCTCCTTGTCCTCGATCTGGACCGCCAGGAATTTCTGCTCGTTCGAGCGGGCGACATACTCAGCCAAGGGCAGCGTGCAGAAGTCGCCGTCAATGTTGCCCCCGTCAATGGGCCGCCGCCCGATGGGATGGAACTTGAGCGTCCAGACAGCCTGCGCGGCTTCTTGCGGGCTCATGCAGTGCGGGTACATCACCCCCGCTGCATCCAGCTCCAGTGGCCGGATCATATCGCTATAGCCCGCCTTGCTCACCCGCACCATCGCGTCCATGCTGTGGAGCTTTGCCGCCCGGATCGAATGCTCGATCGCAGCGTAGTCGCCCGTGCAGTGCTCCATGCATAGCCACATGCAGTCGAAACCTACCAGACCAGCGATCTCAGTGACCCAGGCGTTTGTGACGTTCTGCTTGGCGCACAGGACAGGCTCGTCCCTACGAAGTTTATCCAGAACCCTGCTCTCCCACACGTCCTTGCCTCCTTCCAGTCAGAACCCATCCGCGCAGAGCCCACGGCTCACGCAAGCTCAACGACAAGACCGGGCAGGATAGCCCCGAGGATATTGTCAGGGGGATGACCGATGCTGCGGTGTTGGATGAAGCACTCGCCGTATGGGCGTCCGATGAGCACACCCTGCTTTCTCGTCCACTCCCTCATGTTCTCCATGTAAGCGTCCCACTTGTTATGGTAGGCGAGCCATTCGCGCTGCGACTGATGGCAGGCGAGCATCTTCTCCTTTGTCGGCATCGCCTGGGTCACATCCACACCGAAGTGCAGCGGCAGCGGGCGGCCGAAGATGTCGGTCAGGTTGCTCGCGTTCCAGTAATACAGGTACGCGAACCCCGTCGTGGGCTTCGTCGGGACGCCGCAGTCATAGAGCGGAACCGAGGCAATGTAGGCCGCGTTGCGCACCAGGTAAGACGTCTGCTCGTGGTCGGGCAGGTAGTCCGTTGGAGGACAGGTAAAGACGATCTTCGGGTCCACCTCGCGGATAACGCGGGTGGCCATGCGGCGGTAGGCAGGGCTGTACTCCACCTCCAGGTCGCACCCGCCCGCATAGTGAAACTGGCCGCCGATCACCGCTGCTGCCTGGGCAGCCTCCTTGAGGCGCCGAGCGCGGATTTCCTGCGGCTTCAGGTCTGGCGATCCTGCCTCGCCGCCCGTCATTGTGGCGATGTGGATCTCGTAGCCACGCTCGGCCAGAAGCGCCAGCGTTCCGGCTGCCATAAACTCGACATCGTCCGGATGGCACCCGAATGCCAACACGCGTTCCACGATCTTCCCTCCCGTGCTACTGTAGTGCTACTTCGCCGTGTATCCGCCGTCAACCGGGATGTTGACGCCCGTCACGTAGAGTGAGGCGTCCGAGGCAAGAAACACGATGACGCCCTTCAGGTCGGTGTCATTCGCCATGCGGTTGAGGCAGGTCCGCTCGCTGTACTGCTTGACAAAGCGTGACGGCTGGTTGTTGAACAGCCCACCTGGCGAGACGCAGTTGACGCGGACGTTGAACCGCCCGAAGTAACTGGCACAGAATCGCGTGAAGTTGATCAGGCCGCCTTTGTGGAAGAAATAGTCGGGGTAGAATCCTTGCATCTCCGTTCCCTCATAGTTGCGCCACTCGACCCCCACCATGCCCATCATCGAGCTGATGTTGATGATCGAGCCGCTGCGCTGCTTCTTCATGACCTCACCGAAGGCGCGCGTCATCGTGAAGATGCCCGTCGCGTTGACGTGCATGCTTTCATCGAAAAACGCTGCCTCATCATCCCAGCCCTTCTTCATGGGGCGAGCGACGGCGTTATTGACAAGGACATCGGCCCTGCCGCTGCGAGCGACAACCCCGTCCCGCAGCTCAAGCACCGACTTCTCGTCTGCCTGATCCACGCGCAGCGCCGTGACATTCTCACCCTTCTGCCGATGCTTTGCCGCCAGAGCCTCCAGCGCCTCGAGGTTGCGGCTGGCGACATACGTCTCAGCACCGGCCTCGGCGAGGGCCGCAACGATCTGGCGCCCATAAAGTCCGGCACCACCGGTTACCACCGCCACTTTGCCTTTCAGCGAGAACATATCCATCACGTCCACGACCGCCCTCCCCAGCCCGAGCAACTACAGGATTCCAGCAAGCGCGACTTCAGCGCCGCCCTGCTCGCGACTCCTGATGCCGGCTATCACCATGCGCATGAGCTCCTCGGTCTCTTCGTACGGGAACGGGCGCACGCCCGAACGCAGGTACTGGACGAACGCTTCGAGCTGCGCCTTGAACGCATAGAACGAATCCTTGAAGGCCACCAAGGCGTGGTCCTTCGTCCCGCAGAGCGTCACCACGCCGAACGCGCCGTACATGTCCATGCTAGCTACAATGATCACGTCCGCACCAGAGCGATGCCTGAAATGCACCACGTTGCGCTCGATCGTGCCCGTATTGCGCGCCGAGACGAAACCAGGACCCAGGATCGGGTAAATGCCCTCCAGCGCGTGGATACCGTACCGCTCCCATGTCTTCGGCGTGGTGATGCTGGCGTAGCGTATGAGACCGAGGTCATGGGCCGAAGCTCTATAGGGCATGAACTCCTTGGCGTAGCGCATGCAGCTTGAGGACATGATGGGCTTCCCCTCGGCAACCCAAGCGTTGAACGTAGCCAGGTCCCTTGCGTTGTCCACCAGGGGCTTGTCCACGAAAACCGGAAGGCCGGCCTCGACGAACGGGCGGCAGCGCTGCACATGCTCGTGTCCGATGTCGGTGGCGACGATCACCGCGTCCACCTGGCCGATCACGTCCGTGGCCTCCCGGACCACGTTCGGGATGAGCGAGCACCGGGCGACGTGCGCGGCATCCTTCGGATCGTCGGTCCAGATGTGCGTCACATGCGCTCCAGGAATGCCAAGCGTTTCCTTAGGCTGCCGGCCCAGGTAGTCGGGAATGGTGGCGTAGGGGCACGCGGCCATCGCCTCCTTGTCATAGCCGTTGAAGATGGCGCTCCAGGAGTAAGGGTGCCCGTTGCCCTCGACCATGCCGAGCATGGCGAGTCGGATATCCGCACTCGCCACCAGGGGCCTTTGCGTACGCGTCATCGCCTTCCCCTTCCAAGCATGCGGATCACCACGCGGTCCAGCCGCCGTCCACGCACAGCACCTGGCCCGTGACGTAGCTGGACTCATCGGAGGCAAGGAACACCACGGCGCCGGCGGTCTCATCGCGCCGGCCGATGCGGCCCAGCATGGTCCTGCGGCTCAGCCGCTCAATGAACTCCGGATCGGCCTGCTGAGTGGCAGGCCAGGGAAACGGTCCCGGCGCGATCGCGTTGACGCGGATGCCTCTGGGCCCATAGTGAGCGGCCAGGTAGCGCGTCATCTGACAGACGGCGGCCTTGCCAGCACCGTATTCGATCGGGTTCGGTCTCATCGGCGGCTCGTAGATGCCAGGGTCCGGCGACAAGAGGCCGTACATGGAAGAAAACAGGATGATGCTGCCGCCCTGGCGCATCACCGCTCCGGCCTCGCGGGCCAGCAGGAAGGCGGACGTTATGTTCACGTGGTTTGCGCGGTCGAACTCCTCGGCCGTGAGCTCCTCGACGCCCTTGCCGACACTCAGGTACGCAGCGTTGACCAGGATGTCGAGGCGGCCAAACCTGTCAAGCGTCTCCCTTACGGCATCCTTGATCGAGCACTCCTGAGCGACGTCGAGCTCGACGCCGAGCGTCCGCGCTTCCGCCGAGGCGGCCGCAACTTCTTCGACAGCAGCATCCAGTCGCTTCCTGTCACAGTCGGCAATCGCCACAGAGGCGCCCTGCCCCGCCAGGGCGCTGCTCGCAGGCAGGCCCAGGTAGCCGGCTCCGCCCGCTACCAGAGCAACCTTTCCGCTCAGGTCAAACACGGCCCAGTTCCCCATGTTTTCAGGCACAGGCCTTCGAGCCCATCGAGGCATAGAGATCGTGGAAGTGCCGGCGCAGCGCTTCCTGCACATCGCCGGGGAGCGGCGACTCGTATCCTGCCACAAGCTCCTCCACTCGGTCGTGGGCGCGCTCCAGCATGGACTTGCCGTCACAGTGGCCGCCGCCGAAGTCAAAGATGTCGCTCCAGAAGAACTCGCCGCTGCGCAGCAGGGCGAGCGTCAGGTCATCGGTAATGAACTGCCCGCCAGGGCCGACCCGCTTGATGCTTTCCACCCCCAGCCGTAGGTCGTCCGTGTCCATCCCACGCCGCAGGAACCTCGCCGCCTCCAGGTACCCCTGCTGGATGATCATCATCTCGGCCGACATGCCGTTCGCATTGTGGCACGAGCCGATGCCGGCCAGGATGTGGGCGCCAGAGGCGGAGGCGGCGAGCATGAAGAGCATCCCTTCTGCGCCGCTCTGCTGGTCGTAGCGGTAGGTCAGGCTGCCGCCGCACTCGGCGTCCGTAGGCATGCTGTAGGAAAGGCCAAGCTGAACGCCGGCAATCTTCCACAAGACCTTGTCCATCGTGTAGTAGAGGTCGTGGCCGGTACGCATGTCCGCTACCGAGAGGCCCATCGCATGGATGAACGGCGTGCCGGGACGCAGCATCTGGGCGAGCGCTGCGACCATCAAGACCTCGACGTTGCCCTGAAGCAGCACGGAAGCCAATGAGTAGGGCGCGGTCATCCCAGCGATCGGGCAGATTGTGGGAACGACGCTCAGCCGCTCCTCTACCGCTCGCACGAGCAGCTCGCAGTTGAGCCCGTCGAGCGTAAGGGGAGAGACGACGGCGATCCCAACGGTAATGAGCTCGCTCAGGCTTGCGCCGCCACAGAGGATGTGGCCGATCTGCATCCACTGCTCGAAGCTCTCCAGCGTCGCGGGAAGCACCAGGTAGTGTTTGACGTGGTTGAGCAGGTGCACCTCGAGCGCGCGCAGGCTCGAAGTGGCGTCATCCACGTCGGTGACCGGGAAATCCATGCGGCTGACCGCAGCGACCGACTCGAGCTTCTGAGTGATGATCGTGTGGCGGCGCAGGTCCTCCAGGCTTGGGCGGCGGGGACGCTGTTTCCCGTAGTCCACAACCCAGGGGTCCGTCACGATGGACAGGAGCCACTGCTGCTGCCCCCCTATCTCCCAGCGGTTGCCCAGGATGCCGCGAAACGTGAGGCGCGGCGGCGACTGCGCCAGGAGCTCCCTGAACAGCGGCTTTGGAATCCGCACGCGGCCACTGCCCTCGTCCACGCGAGCTCCTGCCTTCTTTGCAGCCTTCAGAATGCCCTCGTGCTGCACGCAGAAGCCGACCGTCTCCACAATCTCCTCAGTAGCCCTGCGGACCTTCTCGACCTGCTCGTCCGACAGGACAGTCATTCGGCTGAAGGAGTTCATCACCGGACCTCGCCTGCACGCCGAGGCATTACAGGAGGCGCCGGAACCCCGAGTGCGCCACCGGCCCCTTGAGCCTTTCCGTGACGTCGCCTTTCGAGAGCGCGTCGGCAATTTGCGCAAAAACCTCATCTATGGCTGCAGCGTATCTCGCGATAATTTCGTCCGTATGAGCGAGCGACACGTAGAAGGCCGTGCTGGCCAGGAAGCCGCGTTCGAGCATGAGCTGGACATAAAGGGTCTTTAGTTCGTTGGCCAATTGGTGGTCAAAGGCAAAGTGGGCAAGAGCAGGATAGCCATCATCCACCTTCACCGGCACGCCGTGCCGCGCGGCGGCTGCGCGCCAGGCCTGTTGGACCTGCGCGCCGATTCTCTGGCAATGACTGGGCAGGTCCACCTGCTGCATCTTGCGGATCGTGGCGAGCGCCGCGACGGGACCAACGCTCTCCGTCCAGTAGGTGCTGCTGATAAAGGAGGCATGGGCGCCGGCCATCGCCTTGCCGGTCCCGATCACGGCCGCCATCGGATGACCGTTGCCTATGGTCTTGGCGAAGGCCGCCATGTCAGGCATGACGCCGAACTTGAGGTGCGCCCCACCCAGCACGAGCCGCCAGCCGACGGTGATCTCGTCGAATATGAGCAATGCCCCGACGCTGTCTGCCTGCTCGCGCACGAACTGGAGGAACCCCGGCGCCGGATCATGATAGCGGCACGGTTCCATGACGACGGCGGCAAGCCGGTGGCCATGGGCGGCCACCAGGCGGCGCAGCTCATCCCGGTTGTCATAGGCGAAGGCGAAAGCCGTGCCGCGCAGCTCGACTGGCACGCCCAGCGGCTCGAGGCCGGGCAAGAGGTGGCCGCGCAGGGCGTCGGTCTCGCCCAGATTGGCTGCCAGGTACCAGTCGTGCCACCCGTGGTAGCCGCAGACCGCGACGGCGGAGCGGTTGGTGGCCGCCCGCGCGATGCGGACCGCCACGGCCATGATCTCGCCGCCTGTGCGGGCGTAGCGGACCTGATCGGCCCACGGGTGCAGCTCGCACAGGAGCCTGGCAAGCTCGACGTCTTCCGGCGCGTTCAGCGTGCAGAAACTGCCCAGGGCAAGCCGGCGCCGCACGGCGCGGGTCACGTCTGGGTCCCTGAAGCCCAACACGCACGCGCCGATGCCGTGCGTGCTGACGTCATAGTAGTGCCGCCCATCGAGGTCCCACACCTCGCAGCCACGCGCCTCCCGGAAGTAGGCCGGCCACTGCTCGGGGGCGAACATCTCAGGGCGCTTGCTGACGAGCTGCGTGCCGCCGGGCAGCACCCTCTTTGCCTCGCGGTAAAGCTGCTGCGTCATATCGGACCGCTGGGCAGCGGGGGCCAGAAGGCGCAGTGCATTGTCGCAGAAGATGTCCTGGAGATCCGGCTCGCACAGGCCAATCTGGTCAGCGGCCTGAAGGAGCGCGCGTACCGACTCCAATCCCACAACAACCGGCTGCCCGATGAATGCCCTGTCGTTCCAGGCCACCTGGTCAGTAGTTACCCAGACGAACCCGGTGCCGAGGGTGACGGCGCGGCCCCGCTGCTGGGAGATCGGAAAGTCCGTCCCGAACAGCAGGCGCCGTGGGCCAAACTCATTGAGGACTGCTGCCAGCGGCTCCGCCTCGCACACTGCGGCCGTGTCGAACCAGACGTTCCCCAGGCCGCGCAGCGAACCGATGCCGGCCACGGTGTTGGGCGCATGGAACCCGCGCCCGGCGTGGGCCAGCAGCAACCGCGCGTTGGGATACCTCTCGCACCACCTGCGGATGCTCGTCTGGTTCGCCGGGTCCGCAAGCGCCGCGTCGCGCACTATGTGCAGCAGGATCACCAGGCCCCGCTCGTGCGCAAGCTCCCATGCCCACTGCGGAAGATACTCATCCAGCGTGCAGTCGAATGAGGGCGTCCGGCCGCTCAGCACGTGGTAGGGCTTCATGCAGCGGATGTGCGGGTTCTGGAGCCTCGACTCGGCGACTGTGCGCGGGTAGTGCGGGCCGATCGCAATCGCGCCAAGGCAGTCCGGCGCCCGATCCACCTGAGCCGCAACGTAATCGTTGATGACATCGAGCTCGCAGCCACGGCTCACGTAGGGCGCAAAGAGCGCGCCGCACAGACGGTTAGCCCCTACCAGCGCCCCAATGTGCCCGAGCCACACGCCGTGGTCGGCCTCCTGTGGCCCACCCTCCAAGAAAGGCACAGGCACGCGGATGTGCTCCCGCCGATAAACGTGAGCATGGGCGTCAAAGACGCGCCGGGGAAGCCGCGCCTGCAAGCGCTCCGCGAGGAACCTATCCGCCTCTGTGAACGTCCAACCGGTCGGCATCTCGGGCCCACCGCAGCGAGGGACATCGTCCGCCGTCATGAAATCCATTCCTCCCTGTGGCCGTCAGGCCTTTACGCGCACCCACTGGATGGCGGTGTGGTCCATGTGCCTGCCGGCATAGTAGAGCACAAGCACTTCGCCATCCGGCAGCAGCGCCGTGCAGGGCAGGCCAACGCTGTACTTGGCCATCTCAGCCCACGCGTCCTGCATGCTCGATTTTCTGCCCTCCTGTGCGCGGCTCATACTGTCGTCCAGGACGACCTGCGTGTGCTCAGGCCACGACCGACCTGCGTCGGTGCTCGTGCGCATCTTCAGGATCGGGACCGTCGTGCGGTCCATGTAGGGCATCGCGACGCGGCCGTCGGGAAGCTGGACCGGCGCCCCCGGCTGGCCGGGGATGCCCATGTCCCAGAGCGCCGACCACGTGCGGCCGTTGTCCGCCGAGGCACACGCATGGATGTTCAGGTATTCGGCCCGCACGCGGTCGAAAGTCCAGAAAACGTCAAGCACTGTGCCATCCCGCAGCACCGTAGGCCGCTGGTCCCAGTAGAAGTAGCGCGCCTGCGGATCGCAGGTGACCTTGACGTGCTGCGGCCATGTCTTGCCCCGGTCGCGGGAGAACATGAGCACCGACGAGTGGCGCCCCACAGAGGCGTCATAGTAGGGCTTGTTGGTCTCAAACTGCACCGCCCACTCGCCGCCGCGAAGGATCAGAACGGGGCCGGTCGTCGGAGTCGGCTCTGTGAAAGGCCCGCTGTCCACCTGCCAGGGCCTTGACCAGCTCAGCCCCGCATCTTGCGATAGCGACAGGAAGATGCGCGTGTCCAGCAGGCCTTCCGTTTCAGGATTGAAGAACGGCAGCGACGGGTCCGAGGCGTCCACCCAGCACAGGACCGCCAGGACCAGCCTGCCCCCCAGGGATGTAG
>CAYYNS010000027.1:7409-10889 GCA_964473085.1 uncultured candidatus Brocadiaceae bacterium | reverse complement strand
CGGTCAGCTCGCTCTCGAGCTTCATCTGGATGGCGTCGGCGGGACATTCGGTGGCGCAGATGCCGCAGCCCTTGCAGTACTGGAAGTCGGTGCCGAGTTTCTTGCCATCTTTGACTACAATGGCGCTGTCCGGGCACAGGATCCAGCAGGTGAGGCATTGGACGCACTCCTGGTAGTCTGTCAGCGGGGCGAAGGTCCGCCACGAGCCGGTGTATAGCTCCGCCATCGTGCCGCCGTCCGCCACGGCGCCCGGCACCATCTCGTCCTTGCTGAGGAGCTTCTTAGTCATTCTCGCCTCTGAGTTCTTTGATGGCGCGTTCGACAGCGCGGATGTTGCCCTGGAGCATTCCTTCGCTGAGCTTGCCGCCGAGTTTCTTGCGGATGCTCTTCTCGATCTCCTCCACGGGCACAGCCCCGGTGGCCTTCAGCAGTGCCCCGATCATGACCGTGTTGGGGATGGGCCGGCCGATCTCTTGCAGCGCGATGCCGGTGGCGTCCACGCAGAACACCTTGCGCCCGCGCAGCGAGAGCCTCTTGCGGATGTCTGCCGGCGACAGCTTGGTGTTGACCAGCAGGATGCCATCGTCGGTGAGGCCCTCGTCCACGCTTTCGCTGTCCAGCAGGGTCTCGTCGAGCACGACCACCACGTTGGGGTGGTAGATGGCGTCGTGCTCGCGGATGGACCTGTCGCTGATGCGGGTGTATGCTTTTACCGGGGCTCCCTCGCGTTCCGCCCCGTATTCAGGCGCGCCCTGGGCGTGGCTGCCCGCCGATACGGCGACCTCTGCCACCATGCCGGCGGCAGTCTTCGCGCCCTGTCCGCCCCGGCCGTGCCACCTGATTTCCAGTGCCCTTTTGGCCATATCTATTGCACCCCTTCAGTGCAAACCTTGCACTGTCATTTAGCCCTCTGGTACGGCGGAGGCAAAACGGCGCTGTATTTTTCCACATGCCCCTGCGCGTGTCAAGTGGGTGCGCAGGCCGCCAGCTTCGGCTACAATGGGGGCGCCACCTGTGGCCAATCTGCTGCTATTTCGCAACCGGGGAGGTGCAGATGAAGTCGGCAACCGGAAGGGCGGTGCGCTATCACCTGAGGGTCCCGCTGCTGGCGGGTGCCGGCCGTGCGGAGCTTGATGCACTGTGGCGGATCGTGCGCAAGGGCAAGGTTGACGAGGTTGCGTTCTTTGTCCCCCATGCTGAGGAGCGCTCGCCGGGGCTCGGCACGCTCGAGGAGTGCCGCCGCAGCGTCGAGTTCCTCGGGCCGGTATTCGAGCGGCTCCGCGCGCAGGGAGTGGAGCCGTCCATCAACGTCTGGTGGACGATGTCGTTCAGCCATTTCCCATCCCTGCCGCGGTCGTTGCGGGACAGGTTCAGCTTTCGGTGGGCGGTTAGCATGACCGGACGCCAGAGCATGTCCGCGGCCTGTCCGCTTGATCGCGCCTGGCGGGACCACGTGCGGGAGATCTACGGCATGTTCGCATCGCTGCGGCCGGCGCGGCTCTGGATAGATGACGACGTGCATGCTGTCCTGCGCGCCGACCTTCACAGCCCGTGCTTCTGCCGGGCATGCCTGGGCGAGATGCGACGGCGCACCGGACGAAGGTTCACGCGCCGGGGGCTCCTGAAGGCCGTCCTGGCGGATCCGCCTAACCAGGTGCGGGAGCACTGGCTTGAGTTTCAGGAGGAGCTCATCCGAGACCTGTTGAGCGAACTGGCCGAGGCCGTTCATGCTGCCAGCCCCAGCACGAGCGTGAGCAACATGTTTTCGGGCATCCCCTACCACTGGGCCGAGGGGCGGCGCTGGAAGGAGCATGTGGCTGCACTCGGCACGCCGGCGCCCTACGGGCGGCCGCCCATCGGGAGCTACAGCGAGGCAACCGCCCTCGGCATTGCACAGGGCCTGGCGGAGGCGCGGCTTGCGCGGGCAGCGCTTCCGGAGGGCATGCCGCTGGCGCCGGAAATCGAGAACTACCCGCACACCCGCTTCTCCAAGTCGGTTGCGCTTGCAGCGGCCCAGATGACGATGGGGCAGCTTTTCGGCATGAACGAGGTGACGCTGTCGGTCTATCGTTTCGGTGGATGCCTGGACCTGGAGCGGGAGGACATCTGGGAGCGCACGCTCGCCCGCCTCAAGGGGCGGCTGCAGGCAATCGCCGAGCTTGACATCCGGCCGGAGCAGTTCCGGGGGCCGGCGCTCTTTTTCCACCAGGACGTCTGCCGGCACGTGCGTGGGGTGGCAGATGCGCCCAGCCCGGTCATGATGCTGCGCAAGAGGCCCCTGGATGCGGCGCTTCCCCTGCTGGGGTTTGCAACAAGCTACGGCCGCGGGCCGGTCACAGTGCTCACGGCCGAGGAACCACACTGCCTGAAACAGGAGGAGCTGGAGGGGCTGTTCTCAGGTGGGGTGCTCCTCGACGCGCGGGCGGCAGACTCGCTTGTCCGGATGGGCAGGGGTGAGCTGGCGGGGCTGCGTGGGCGGATCGCAGATGCGGGCGCTTCCATCGAGACCGTCGAGGACGAGGCATTCGGCGCAAAACGGGGCGAGCCGATGAACATCCGCTGGGAGGGGGTGCCGTGGCAGTTCGAGCTGATGGCGGGTGCGCGGCCAATCTCAGCCCTGCGGGACTACGAGGGCAGAAAAGCGGGGCACGCAGTGGTGCTGTATGAGAACCACCTTGGCGGGCGCACGGCCGTCTATCCATACGACAGTCAGGCGAGCACGACGGTCTTCGGCAGCGAGGCGGGCGCGATGCTGTCGCCGTCATTTTTGAGCTGGGCCAGGCAGACTCAGATGCTCGCCGTTCTGGAATGGTTGGGGCGCGCGCCCGTGCCGCTGCTGGTGGTGGGGGCGCCGTCCGTGTTTGCGGTGCTCATCCAGCAGGATGGCAGGCTCGTGATCGGGGTAGCTAACCTCCTTGCGGATCCAGTGGATTCGCTCACGCTACGCCTGGCGGCGCCAGGGTTTCGGGTCACCGGCGCGCGCTGGCTGACGCGTCGTCGAGGGTGGGCGCGGCTGAGGGCCGTGCCTCGCACGGCCCGCGGCGGGATATGGATGGTTCGGACCGGGCTGCGGCTTGGATACCTGGAGACGGCAGTCGTGGTGCTGGAGTGAGCCAGGCGGGCGTTCGCTTGAAAAGTGGGCGCCTTTTGCTATAAATACAGGTTGCATGCTAGTGTAGCTCAATGGCAGAGCAGCGGTTTTGTAAACCGCAGGTTAGGGGTTCAAGTCCCCTCACTAGCTCCACACCTGGCGGTCCCGCGAGCGCAGCGCTTCCGAGGCAGGGGCCTGAGAAAAGGTCGGTGGGCAGGTTCCCGAGCGGCCAAAGGGGACAGACTGTAAATCTGTTGGCGGACGCCTACGGAGGTTCGAATCCTCCCCTGCCCACCAGCAGTTTTGTGCGGGCGTAGCTCAACGGCAGAGCGCTGGCCTTCCAAGCCAGCCGTTGTGGGTTCGAGTCCCATCGCCCGCTCCAGTATGTC
>CAYYNS010000027.1:0-7309 GCA_964473085.1 uncultured candidatus Brocadiaceae bacterium | reverse complement strand
GCGGCAAGATAGTGCTGCTGTAGCTCAGTAGGGTAGAGCGCGTCCTTGGTAAGGACGAGGTCATGGGTTCGACTCCCATCAGCAGCACCACCGGCAGTGCATGGGGCCTGAGGTCAGATGGGTTGGGCCGAGGGCAGGTGTGCGTGGTGATCTTTTCGCGCGAAACCGTCACGCATCAGGAAGTGCATCGGTAACCTTTGTTCAGGTGATGGGAGGCACGCATAGACCATGGCGAAGGAGGTATTCAAGCGGACCAAACCGCACGTGAACGTCGGCACGATCGGGCATATTGACCACGGCAAGACGACCCTGACGTCGGCGATCACGCTGTGGCTGAACAAGCGCGGTTTGGCCGAGTTCAGGCCCTTCGACTCGATTGACAATGCGCCGGAGGAGAAGGAACGCGGCATCACCATCCAGACGCAGCACGTGGAGTACGAGACCTCGAAGCGCCACTACGCGCACATTGATTGCCCGGGCCACCGCGACTACATAAAGAACATGATCACGGGCGCGGCGCAGATGGATGGGGCGATCCTGGTAGTGAGCGCGCCGGACGGTGCGATGCCCCAGACCCACGAGCACGTGCTGCTGGCGCACCAGGTGAACGTGCCCTCGATGGTGGTGTTTTTGAACAAGTGCGACTTGATGGACGACCCCGAGTTGCTGGACCTGGTGGAGATGGAGGTGCGGGAGCTTTTGACTGCGCACGACTTCCCCGGCGACAAAACGCCCATCGTCAGGGGCTCGGCGTTGCTGGCGCTCGATAAGCCCGACGACGAAGGGGCGGGCAAGTGCATCTGGGAGCTGTTGGACGCGCTCGACAGTTACATCCCCGAGCCCGTGCGTGACGTTGACAAGCCGTTCCTGATGCCCGTTGAGGACGTCTTCAGCATCAAGGGGCGCGGCACGGTCGGCACGGGGCGTGTGGAGAGGGGCAAGGTCAGGGTCGGCGACGAGGTAGAGGTCGTCGGCCTTTCGAAAGAGCCCCGCAAGACTGTGGTGACCGGCGTCGAGATGTTCCGCAAGACGCTCGACGTGGGCCAGGCGGGCGACAACATCGGCGTGCTCCTGCGCGGGGTAGAGAAGGACGAGTTGCAGCGCGGCCAGGTGCTCGCTACGCCGGCCTCGATCACGCCCCACACCAGGTTCGAGTCCGAGGTCTACGTCTTGACGAAGGAGGAAGGAGGCCGTCACACCCCCTTCTTTACGGGCTACCGTCCGCAGTTCTACTTCCGCACGACCGACGTGACGGGCACCGTGAAGTTGCCTGAGGGTCAGGACATGGTCCTGCCCGGCGACAACGTGCGGCTCACAGTGGAGCTCATCGAGCCGATCGCCCTGGAGGAGCAGCTGCGGTTCGCCATCCGGGAGGGCGGCAACACCGTCGGTGCTGGAGTGGTGACCAAGATCATTGAGTAGGCATCCCCATGCGGGAAGAAGTCACCCTGGAATGCCCCGAGTGCAAGAGGCAGAACTACCGGACCTCTCGGGACAAGTCGAGCGGCAAGAAGCTGCAACTGAAAAAGTACTGCCCCAGGTGCCGCAAGCGCACGGTGCACAGGGAGAAGAAGTAGCATGTCGGGTGGTGGGGGGCTTCGCGCGCCGGGTTTTTCCACACTGGCAACAGGCCAGTAGCTCAATTGGGTTAGAGCACCGGTTTCCAAAATCGGCGGTTGGGGGTTCGAGTCCCTCCTGGCCTGCCAAGCACCTGAGGGCGCGGCGGTCGGGGGGGTACGCATCTCCCCTTTAGGCACAATCGAGGGAGGCTACTGCGCCCCCGGCTATGGCTCTAAGTCCTTACAAACCGACTCGTGGACTGTATGCCCGCGGCGCGGCGGGCGCGGCGTTGTTAGTGCTGGCGCTGTTTGCCAGCGTGCGGTTCTTTCAGATCATCGGCATCGAGAAGAGCTTCTATTTTCTGGCCATGCCCGTCCCCTACGGGGTCTTCTGGGCGGGGGGCCTGTTCGCCGTGTTGGCTGCGCTGATCGCCGTGTTCACTGTGGGATCTGAGACGGGCTGGAAGGCGCTGGACGGCCGCACGCACGCCTTGGTTGACCTGCTCATTGATACCGAGGCAGAACTCCAGAAGGTGTCTTGGCCGAACAGGGAGGAGCTGAGGCGTTCAACGACCGTCGTGATCATCTGCATCGTGGTGCTGGGCGGTTTTCTTGCCGTGGTGGATCTCATCATCTCTGCTCTGATGAGCGGCCTGCGGGTTCTGCCCAGGTGAGGGTGTGCCGGGCAGAGACTGGCGCTATTGGCGGAAGGAAATAGCGGTGGCCAAGAAGTGGTTTGTGCTGCGAGTTCAAAGCAACCGCGAGGAGGAGGTGCGCGCCAATCTGGAGCGCGCCATCGAACTGGAGCAGAAGACGGACCTTGTCCCGACCGTGCTCGTCCCGACGCAGACAGTGACGGAGATCCGCGCTGGCAAGAGGCAACAGGTGGCGCGCAAGCTCTTCCCTGGCTACGTCCTGATCGCCGTGGAGACCGACGAACGCGGCCGCATACCCCAGGGGCTCTGGTATCTGATCCGCGGCACGAGCGGCGTGGGGGACTTCATCGGCGGCGAGCAACCCTGGCCCCTGCGGGACGAGGAGGTCCACAGGCTCCTGGGCCAGGCCGAGGAGAAAAAGGAAGAGGCCCCCGCCTTGGAGATGGAGTTCAAGGAGGGGGATATGGTGGAGATCAAGGAAGGGCCCTTCCATGACATGAAGGGCCAGGTGGAGGAGATCAATCGCACCAGCGGCCGGGTCAAGGTGGTCATCACCGTGTTCAACCGGCCCACGCCGGTAGAGCTGGATTCCTGGCAACTGGAGCCTGCATGAGGCCGGCACAGGTGCGGCCGGTCGAGCTGCTTGAGATGGGCGGTTCAGGACATGGCGAAACTGAAGCGCAAACCGAAGGTGGTGCTTAGATTGCTGGTGACGGGAGGGCAGGCTAGCCCCGCCCCGCCGGTTGGCCCGGCGCTCAGCCAACACCGGGTCAATATCGGCCAGTTCATCAGCCAGTTCAATGAGGCGACCCGGGACAGGGTGGGCGTTCCCCTGCCCATCGTCGTGCGGGTCTATCAGAACGGCGCCTTTGAGTTCGACATCAAGAGCCCACCCGCCTCCTACCTCATCAAGCGTGCAGCCCAGGTAGCGAAGGGCTCTGGAGAGCCCGGCCGCCAGCCTGCTGGCTCGATCACCCGTGCGCAGCTCGTGGAAATCGCCAGGGAGAAAAGGGCGGACCTCAACGCCGCCGACCTGGAGACTGCCGTGCGCATCATTGAAGGCACCGCGCGCAGTTGCGGCGTAAAGGTGACGGAATAGTGGACCCGGCGCGTGAGGGCTGCCGGTGCCGCCAGACATGACGTCGGGCACGGGGTCAGAGCGATCCGGGGGCAGGTCGGGAGCTGAGTCATGGCGCATAGCAGACGATACGTGGAGAGTCGCCAGAAGATAGATGGCCAGAGGCAGTATTCTCTGGGCGAGGCGGTCGGTCTTCTGAAATCGCTCAGGCCCGCGCGGTTCGATGAGACCGTGCAGGTGGCCGTACAGCTTGGCATTGATCCGCGTCAGACCACCCAGCAGGTCAGGGGTTCGGTCTCCCTGCCGCACGGAATAGGTAAGGCGGTGCGAGTTGTGGTGTTCGCCACGGGGGAGAAGGCCGAAGCTGCGCGCCAGGCCGGGGCCGATGCCGTGGGTGGTGCCGACCTGATCGAGCGGGTGGAACAGGGCTGGATGGACTTCGACGTGGCGCTGGCTGTGCCCGAAATGATGAGGATGCTGGCGCGGCTGGGACGACAGCTCGGTCCGCGCGGCCTCATGCCCACGCCCAAGAACGGCACTGTGCGGGAGGACATTGGCGATGCCGTCAAGGAGTTCAAGGCCGGCAAGGTCGAGCTGCGCAACGACAGCGGTGGCAACGTGCACGCGCCGGTCGGAAAGCTTTCTTTCACGGCACAGGCGCTGGAGGACAACATCCGTGAGCTCCTTGACCAACTGGCGCGCATGAAGCCTGCCGGCTGCAAGGGCAAGTACATGCGGCGCGTCGTCCTGTCGTCGGCTATGGGACCCGGCATCAAGGTGAGCGTGTAGCCCAGCGCGCAGACTGCGAAGGGAGCGACGATGTCCCGGAAACTGAAGGAACTGATGGTCAACGAGATGGGCGAGGGGTTCTCGGGCCTGCAGCAGCGCGGCTGCGTGGTCGTGGGATTCAGGGGCCTGGCTGCCGCTGAATCGAACGGGGTCCGCAGGCTTCTGGCCGCCAGTGGCGCACGCATGATGGTGGTGAGGAATCGGCTCTTTGCGATCGCGCTGGAGAGGATGGGTGCCCGTGAGGTCAGCCAGTTGCTGGACGGTCCGTCTGCTGTCATCACAGCCGCAGATCCCGTCCAGGCTGCCAGGGCTGCGGGCAGGGCGGCGGAGGATTTCCCGGCGCTGACCCTCAAGGGCGGCTATGTGGATGGGCACGTTCTGGACGAAGCGGGCATCAAGAGGTTGGCCACCATGCCCCCGCGGGAAGTCCTGCTCACGCAGGTGCTCCTGTGCATGCAGTCGCCCGCCCAGCGGTTCGCCGATTGCCTGTGCAGCGCGATCGGCCGCCTGGCGACCGCGCTGCGTCTTGTGAGGGACAAAAAACAGCAGGAATCTTCCGGGTCCTGAGCGCGTTGTGCACCGTCGCGTGAAAGAAAGCGGCGACGCGGTGCGTTCGTTAGCACAGTCAACAAAACCCAGGAGGTCTGAAGATGGCAGAAGCCCCAGTTCAGCAGGCTGCTCAGAAGCAATATGCCCCGAAGGTGGTCGAGGTCCTGGACAAGGTGAGCTCGTTCACCTTGCTGGAGCTTTCCGAGCTGGTCCAGGCATTCGAGGAGCGGTTCAACGTGAAGGCCACGGCGGCTGTGGCGGCGCCTGTGGCCGTGGCGGCTGGCGCTGAGGGCGTCCCGGCTGCCGAAGCGGCCACCGAGGAGGCGACGGCATACGACGTGGTCTTGAAGAGCTTCGGTGACAACAAAATCAACGTTATCAAGGCCGTGCGCTCCGTCACCACGCTGGCGCTCAAGGAGGCCAAGCAAGTGGTCGAGGGGGCGCCTTCGCCAATCAAGGAGGGTGTCTCCAAAGACGAAGCAGACAAGTGCGCGGCGGCCCTCAAAGAAGCCGGCGCTGCGGTCGAGGTCAAGCCCCACGCCGGTTGATAGAGGGCAAGCATTGGCGGCTGCGCGCAGGGTCGGTGGGCGACGGGTGCGCCCGCAGCGAGCTGCTGGTAGATGATTTCGATGGGTCTGTCCAGATCGCAGGGGATGGAGAAACCTCGGCATGAAGACGCGTAGCTTTTCCAAGATCGGCATGAAGTTGGACATTCCGGATCTGACGTTGATCCAGCGTCAGTCATATGAGGAATTCCTCCAGGCTGATGTGCCCATGCACCAGCGTCAGCACGTGGGGCTGCAGGCGGTTGTCGAGGAGATCTTTCCCATCGAGAACGAGCGTCGGGACATACGTCTGCAGTACGTGGGCTACACCCTGGGCAAGCCCCGTTACACGCCGGAAGAGTGCCGGCAGCTCAGGCTCACCTACGGTTATCCGTTCCACATCCGCGCCAGGCTTCACAGGGGCGAGGAGGTCATCGAGGAGGACGTGTACCTGGGCGAGATGCCCATAATGCTGGGCGGGGGAGAGTTCATCATCAACGGCGCCGAAAGGGTGATCGTGATGCAACTGCACCGTTCGCCCGGCTGCGACTTCTCTGTCGAGACGGTAGGCGATCGCAATTTTTATTCCTGCCGCATCATTCCGGAGCGTGGCAGCTGGATCGAGATGGAGGTGAGCCGCCATGACGTGCTGACCTGCCGCCTGGACCAGAGCGGAAAGATTGCCGCCACCACCGTACTGCGCGCCATGAGCGAGGACTATTCGACAGACGCCGACATCCTGAAGCTCTTCTACGAGACCGAGCGCCTCCAGTTCACGGCCGGGACCGCAGCGGCGAAGCTGCGCGAGAGGATCAGCGCTGAGACTGTCGTGCTCCAGGAAGGTGAGGTGACCCTGGTGCGGGCTGGTGAAACGATCACCGATGAGGTTGCCGTGCAGCTCGCCCAGGCCGGCCTCAAGTCCATATCCGTCATCCAGGACGCGCCGGACATGCTGGTGGTCAACACGGTGCTGGAGGATCGCACCCGCGACCACCGGGCCGCCGTCAAGGAACTCTACGCTCGCCTGCGGCCCGGCACGCCGTTCAACTTCGAGAAGGCCAAGGAGATGCTCTGGGAGAAGTTCTACGATCCCAACCGCTATCGCCTCGGCGAGGTTGGACGGTTTCGGGTGAACCGCAAGTTCGGCCAGAACGTGCCGATCGAACATCAGACGCTGCGGCCCGAGGACTTCCTGGAGGCCATGCGCTACATGATGAAACTGCGGGCAGGCACAGGCATGGTGGATGACATTGACCACCTGGGCAACAGGCGCGTGCGCACCATCGGCGAGCTGGCGGCCGATGAGCTCAGGAAAGGCTTCCTCAAGATGCGCCGCACCGTGCAGGAGAGGCTCAACCTCAAGGACCCGGAAAAGTTCACGCCCCGCAGCCTCATCAACTCCAAGACGGTGAGCGCTGCCGTCAACTACTTCTTCGGCCGCAGCGAGCTGTCCCAGGTCGTTGATCAGACAAACCCCCTCAGCCAGCTCACCCACGAGCGGCGTCTCAGCGCGCTCGGGCCCGGCGGGCTCAACAGGAAGCGGGCCAGCTTCGACGTGCGCGACGTCCACATCTCGCATTACGGACGCATCTGCCCCATCGAGACCCCTGAAGGCACGAACATCGGCCTGATAACCTCTCTGGGCGTCTACGCGCAGACAGACCAGTTCGGGTTCCTCGTGACGCCCTACCGCGTGGTGAAGAACGGCAGGGTGAGCGACGAGATCCACTACCTGCGAGCCGACGAGGAGCAGTCCATCTACATCGTGCCCGCCGATGAGGGCCTCAGGGACAAAAAGCCCTCGGACATCGTCCTTGCGCGCTACGGCGGCGACTTCGTGGAAGTGCCCATGTCCAAGGTCCAGTACGCGGACGTGTCACCGAAGCAGATCGTCGGCGTCAGCGCCAGCCTCATCCCCTTCCTTGAGCACAGCGACGCGAACCGGGCACTGATGGGCTCCAACATGCAGCGTCAGGCAGTTCCGCTGCTGGCCTGCGAGCCCGCGCTTGTCGCCACCGGCGTGGAGAAGGCGGTGGCGTGCAACTCCGGAATGGTCGTTCGGGCGCGCGAGGCCGGGACGGTGAGCTATGTGGACAGCCAGCGGATCGTCATCGGTGACGAGGAGTACCTGCT
>CAYYNS010000026.1:0-11211 GCA_964473085.1 uncultured candidatus Brocadiaceae bacterium | reverse complement strand
GGCGAGCTTTCGCTGAACGTCACGCGCGCCATCTTCGCCATCGCGCTCGTGGCGAGCCTGCTGGCGATCTACGTCACTCACCGCGCCATCGTGCGGCCGATCAACAGGCTGGTAGAGGAAACCGGAAGGCTTGCCAGCGGTGACCTGACCACCAGGGCGGAGGTTCCCCCTGCCGGCGAGTTCCGCACGCTCGCCGAGAGCTTCAACCGCATGGCAAGCGCGCTGGAGACCAACCAGAGGCAGCTTGTGGAGACCGAGAAGATGGCCAGCATAGGACGGCTGTCCGCCGGCATAGCCCACGAGATCAACAACCCCGTGGCGGTCATCCTGGGCTACGTCAAGACCATGATCGGCAGGACGCCGCCGGACTCGGCCACAATGGAGGGCCTGCATGCGATCGAAGAGGAAGCGCAGCACTGCAAGAGCATCGTCCAGAGCCTTCTTGAGCTGGCCCGGCCAGTCGCCAGCAAGGAAACCGAAGTGGTCAACCCGGACGAACTCGTCTCAGAGGTCATCAATGTCGCCCGCCTGTTGCGGCTCGCAGACAACGTCACGATTCACACCTCCGTGACCGGCGAGGCGGTGCGCCTGCCGCTCAGCCGGTCGAGGGCGCGGCAGATTGTCCTGAACATCGTGACAAACGCCCTGGAGGCGCTGCGCCAAACTGACGACCGGCGGCTTATCGTCGAGGGCTACGTTCGGGACGGACCGGAGGGTGCCAATCACCAACTGCTTCAGCCCCTGGAGGTCGGCAGGCGTTTCCTGGTGCTGCGCTTCATTGACAACGGCCCCGGCATACCCCAAGAACACCTCAGCCGCCTCTTCGAGCCGTTCTTCACGACAAAGCCCAGGGGAACCGGCCTCGGGCTGGCAGTCACCTACAGCATCGTGAAAGCACAGGGGGGCTATGTTGACGTGGCTTCGATCGAAGGCTACGAAACGACGTTCGTCTTATCCTTGCCCGTACAGGAGACGCCTCAGGGCTCGCCTGCGGCCTGAACGCCCCGCCAGCCGGCCCAATGCAAGAAAAGGCTTGACAGCGCCTTGCCTTGGTCCATAGGATATGAGGAAAGTGCGGGCGTAATTCAGTGGCAGAATGTCAGCTTCCCAAGCTGGACGTCGCGGGTTCGAATCCCGTCGCCCGCTCCAATAAGCCTCTGGTGCGGGCCGAGTTCCATCCTCGGCCCGCTTCTTGTTGGCCGTGCGCTCTGGATCCCCATCAGCCAGCCTAGGGCGGTGCCGTTCCCCGCGCTTGCCGTGCCGCCAGCAGTTCTTGCACGGCCTGAACCAGGTCTTCGGGGCGCTCAACGCCTTCCAGGAACCTGTCCACGGGCAGCCAGCGGGGTAGGCCGTGGCTTGTGTCAAGGCTCAAGGGCGAACCGGCCCAGGTGAACGCGACCTTCACGAGCCCCTTTAAGGAACCCCACTTCTCGATCCACCGGCACAGTTCCGCACCATCCATTCCCGGGAGGAACACGGCGAGCACCAGCGCCTCATACTGGCCCTGATCCTCGATGCACATCATGGCGCGCTCAGCGCAGTTCACGACCTGCACCGTGTGGCCTCTTGCCTCCAGAAGGGGCCGGATCAGCTCGGCCCGCCACTGGCATCCCTCTACGCAGAGGATCCTCGCCATAGCCTGCTATCCCTCCCGCGCTGTGAGGCGCGCAAAGCCTCACGGGGCACCATCTTCTGCGAAGATCGTGTCCAGGTCAACATGCCTGCTGATGAGTTCAACCGCCAGAGCGATCTTGTCCACGTCTCGCGGGGTGATCTTTGCGACGAGCTGACGCGCCGTGTAGGCGGCCGTAGCCGTGTCCTGTTCCGACAACACCACGGGCACATCTACCTGGCGCAGGATATTGACGATGCTCAGGTGAGGTATCAAGCCTCCGGTCAGCAGCAGGCCGGCGATCTGGAGCCGGGCGCCCAGGAGCTTCAGCAAGTGCACGTTGATGGAAGTCACGATGTTGTCCACCCTGTCGCCGGGCACGACCACCAGGCAGCCGTCCTGGAGGTAACCGAGCATGTTTTGCGGCTCCATCGCGCCGACCAGGATGTGACGAACCTTGTTGCCAAGGTAAGCCTCGCCGCAAAGGAGCTCCAGGCCGAGCTCGTCCTTGAGCTGAGCCACAGTCGGGTAGGTCAGCTCGGCCCGATACGGGACAACGCCCAGGCACGCGATGCCCATGGCCTCTAAGCCCTGACGCACGGCGCGCTCCACCTTGTCGTATTTCTCCTCGTAGACCTTGTTGATGATCGCCCCGAGGCAGCGAACTCCTTCCCGTTCAAACAGGGCACGGTTCAGGCATATCTCGTCAATGCTGCGGCCGATGCCGCCGCCGCTGACGATGACGCAGTCCGCCTGGAGCATCTTCGCGACTGCGGCGTTTGAGGCGTCAATGACCGAACCAACACCCGCATGGCCTGTGCCTTCGATAATGACGACATCCTTTCCAGCCGACACCTCAGCGAAGGCTTCTCGGATGGACTGGCGAATCTGGGCGGGATCGCGGTGAAAGATGTAGTGCTCCGTGAACCCCCGGGGGATCGTGACGGGACTGAGGCTTTTGAGCGCGCCGTCGGCAGTCAGTGCGCGCTTGAAGAGCACGGCGTCCTCGTCCACCTCTACGCCTTCCTCGACCAGGTAGCGCTGCCCAACCGGTTTGATGAAGCCCGCCTTGTAGCCGCGCTGTTTCGCGGTCACGTAGAGGCCCAGCGCGATCGTAGTCTTCCCGCCGTGCTGCTGCGTAGCTGCAACGTATATGCGCTTCATCACTACGATGCTTCCTTGCTGTCAGGGGCCGGGGTCCCCCCTTCCAGCGCCGAGACCAGCTTCTCTGCCGCTACGGTCATGCTCTCCACACTGAGCAGGTCGGGCGCGTTGTCGGGGAAGCAAACGTTGCACAGGGGCGGGAACTCCTCGTCTGCCTCATGCCTGGCAACTTGCAGCTCAAAATGCGGGAAGAACGCGAACAAGAAGGTAAGCGGGTGGCTGGTGGCTCGCATTCCCCCACACCGCTCGGCGGCGCGGGCAAACTGACCAGCCTCCCGGCCGACTCCCCTGCTGAGGCGCTCAACGACCCGTGCCTCAAACGACCTCAGGTAGCAGCGAGCTTGATGGAAGTCGGCAAAGGACAGGAACCGCGCGGGCGGCCGGGGCCGCGCAGCGCTCAGGTATTCCAGCGCCAGGATCTGCCAGACGACGCCCACGTCCCCGCCGCCTGGCAGCAGCCGCATTCTGAACGGTTCTACCGTGATGCCGAAGCGCCAGCACAGGCACGGCAGCTCTATGCTGCCGTCCGGCATGACCTGCGCTCCAAGCTGCTGGAGGCGATCGCTGTCGAGTTGCTCGACAAACCTCCCGACAGCCTTGCGGAGGGCGATTTCGTAGTGGTCTTGCTTGGGCAACTGGACAGGGAACATGGCCCTGTGGCCTACCTGCTGCGCATATAGGCAGCGATGTAGTCGTGACAGTAGATCTGCTTCTCCATCAGGAGCTCAGCCGTGATCGCAGCTTTCATGAGCTCGTGGTCGGTCGGGTCCACAATGGCGGCGTCCAGGCCGGCAGCGATGGCCATGGTCAGGTAGATCCTGTTGATCAGACGCCTCTCTTTACAGCCCTGGCTCACGTTGGACAGGCCGAGCACGAACTTTGGCGGCGGGTCGCTGAGCATCTTGAGCTGGCGGATAGCATCCATGACCCGCAGCGGCTGCTGGGGAGCCACGTTGATCGGCAGGATAACGGGATCAATGAAGATGTCCGTGATGCTCATGCCCCCTTCCATCGCCTTGGTGGCGATTGTTGCACCCATCATCACGCGGCTGTCCACATCGCTGGGGACGCCGCCAGCATCTATGGTGAGCGCGATGAGCCTTGAGCCAGTCTCCACGGCCAGGCGAATGTACTTGCTAAGGTCTTCCTCGGTCGCCTTCGTCGAGTTGATGATGGTGGAGGCCTTGCACGCCCTGAGGGCTTCCTGCATCACATCGAACTTTGGCGTGTCAATACACAACGGGCAGCTCGTCACTGCCTGGACCGCTTCGACGAGCCAGAGCATGTTTTCGACCGGCTTGCCCTTGGATGGTCCGACATTGATGTCGAGTGCGTCCGCACCCCCCTCGAGCTGTCTGCGGGCAAGGTCCTGAATGACCCGCCTGTCCCGGTTCTCGATGCCTTGCCTGACGTCTTTGAACATGCCGTTGATCCGCTCGCCTATGGTGAACATGGGCTTTTACCCTCCCTTTGCCCCTTCAGGCATCTAAGCTCTCCAGAAGGCCGCCCTTGCCGCAGCACGAACTGACCTGCGCCCTATTTCTTCCCCGGCCATAACCTGGCAACGGTCTGTTTGACGTGCGCCAGCGCTTCCGGGTTACGCAGGACGAACAGCTCGCCTCCAGCCTCCATGAGGCCGAGCACCGTAGCCGCCTCCCACAAGGGTGCCCTAACGGCGAGCGCGCCCCACCTGGGCTCTTCCTCCTCGGGGGCCTTCGCCTCCTTGACGCGCGCCGTTTCCTCACCCACGTTCAACAGAAATGGCTGCTGGAGGAGCTTGTCTCCGCTCAATGCAGCGAGCCGGGCACGCTCCATGACAGAGTAGATGTAGATCATGCCGAACCCAAGGGCGCTGGTGGTGGGGTACATGACTATGTCGGCCAGGCCCACGCCCATGTCCTGGAGCAGGATGTTGACCTGTTTGGCCAGGTTGATGTCGCAGGGGGATTCGGCAATGATCTTGTGGCCGTCGGCCAGGCAAGCGGCGACAAGCGTGCGGTAGTTCTTCTCCTTCGCGGTGCCGAGGAGACAGTTCTCGCCCCGGGCGGCTGCGGCGCACTTTGGCAGAACGACGTTGTCTACCTCGGGCACATCCACCCCCCAAACGATGACGGGCAAGCCGCAGCTTTCCAGCACCCTCTTGACGTCGGCCGCACACTGGTCGGCGCTGCGTCCACCCTCGTCCGGGTGAGCCGCTCGCAGGCGCAGACATACCAACTCAGCCCCCCACTGCTCACACCTGGCAGCCCACTTGCCAACGTCGCCGGCGACGCTGTCAACATGTTTCCTGACCGCGGCGGGCCAGCCCTCGACGCCCGCGTTCGACACCTCGAGGGCAAAGGCCGGCGGGTTCGGAAACTCGGCCTCCGCGCCCAGCATGGGCAGGCCAGTGTCGCCCCCGATGGTGACCGTGCGGGTCCTTGTCCCGCCGTCGGCGGCAGTGGCGCCAATTTTCACCTGGTTGATAGCACCGCTGAATCGCTCTCGCAGTGATGGTAAGGCCATGACTTTTCCTCTCCGTCGCACAGGACGTTTGAAGGCGCCTCGGAGATTTCAAGCCCTCAGTTGCCCACGAACTGGCGCACCGAGGGAAACCTGTCCGTATCGGTATGGGGCAGGAAACACGCTGCCACGAACTCCTCCATGTAGTGCGGATGGGTGGACAGTTCGAAGTAGGTCATGCGCCGCGCGATGTCGTGCACCCGCGCGCAGTCCGCCTCGCTGAGCGCCACCTTCACAGCACCCTTCAGCGAAGTGTTGCCAACAAACTTGATCCTGCGCCGGGACACGTCTGGCAGCAGGCCGATGCGGACGGCGTTCTCGAGGTTGATCTTGTCGCCGAAGGCCCCGGCCAGCATGATCTGGTCTATGTCGTTCCAGTCCATTCCGAGATTTCGCAGCAGGACGCTGGAGGCGGCGTAGATGGCGCCCTTGGCGCGCACGAGGTTATCAACGTCAGCCTGGGTCAGGACGATGTCCTCGTCGCCGGCCGCGTCCTCGGCTTCTACGACCACACACTCGAGGGTTCCGTGCTCTGCCTGCCGCAGGCACGAGCACGTGCCGTCCTGAAACTTGCCGGTCCGGTCAATCAGGCCTTGCTGTAGCAGCGCCGCCAGCAGGTCTATGTAGCCGCTGCCGCAGATGCCGACGGGCGGTTGGCCTTCGATGGTCTTCCAGCGCAGGCCGTTGCTGAAGTAGACCGTTTCGATGGCGCCTGGGCGCGCGCGTGTGCCGGAGGCGCTCGCCTCCCCCTCAAAAGCCGGGCCTGCCGAGGCGCTGCAACAGGCCATGAACTCCCGGTCCCCGATCACTATCTCCCCATTGGTGCCCAGGTCAATGAGCACGTGCGGCCGCGCCTGTTCCCACAGCCCGCTGGCCAGCACGCCCCCTGTGATGTCGCCTCCGACGTAGGCGCTTACGGAAGGCAGGCAGTAGAGCAGGCCGCGGGGATGGATACTGAGCCCGACGTCGGAAGCGCGAACCGGCGCCGGATGGTAGCTGCACCCGACATAAGGCTCTCGCCTGATCCAGAGCGGCTCCAGGCCCAAAAGGAAGTGGATCATGGTCGTGTTGCCGCTTGCGACCACTGCTGCGACGTGCTCGCGGGCGAGGCCTGCCGCCTGCAGAAGCGCTGCCACCAGCAAGTTTATGTCCCTGACCACCATCCTGTGCATTCGCTGGAGCCCGTCCTTGTGCTGCTGACAGTAGAGGATGCGCGAGATGACGTCAGGGCCACAGGTCACCTGGCTGTTGTAACAGGAGGCCGCCCACGTCTGCCTGGGGGCGAGGAGGTCAGCCTTCAGAGCGGTCGTGCCCACATCCACCGCCACGATACACGGGCGCATGGGGGCGGGCGGCGACACCTCCAGGATTGCGGCTCTCTGGCCATCCACGGCGACAGTCACGTCAGCCCTCCAGCCAGCGTCCCGCAGCCCGCGGGGCAGGTTCCTGAGCACCTCCAGCGGCAAGGTGTATGCGCCGGTGCGCCATGCGTTCAGGGCGCGCATCAGCCTGTCATGGTCCGAGGCGTTGTCCTCCAGGCTCGGCGGACGCAGCTCCAGTGGTACGCGCTTGACGAGCGCCCCAGGCGGCGGGAACTCCTCTGGCACGCGCGCCGCCTTCCGCACAACCACGTCCTCAGTCACTTCCTGGCTTGTGCGCGGCACAAAGACCAGCACGTCCGACTCAAGCGCCAGGTACCTGCATGCCAGCACCTCGCCGCTTCTGAGCTTGTGCCGCGCCGAAAGCTGCACTCCCGTGCCGGACAGCACGCGCACGATGCAGCGGCCGCAAGCGCCCTGGCCGCCGCAGTCGTTGCGGATGCGCACTCCGCACAGCCGCGCCGCCTCCAGGAGGCTCGTGCCGGGGCCGACCTCCAGGCTCTTGCCAGCAGGGAGGAACCTTACGCGAGGCATCTCAACCTACCAGTTTGCGCCACTCGTTCTTCAGGAAGCTCGGCAGCGCCACAGCCTCCTTCGGGCCGACGATCACCTTGCAGCCGGCCTCCTCTTCCAGTTCTCCGCTGATCACCGCCACAAGTCCCGGGATGACGGGGCGGCGGCAAGCGGGATCGAGCTTCTCCAGCGCCCCTGTGCTCTGGAGGGCCTTCTTGATCTGCTGGGCGCCGAACTTATCGGCCGCCCATGCCGTCAGCACGCTCGTGCCCTCCGTATCCACCGCCAGGATGCGAGCCGGAACGCGGCTCACCTCAACCTCACCAAGCACGCTGTAGAAGGTGAGGGAGAAGTTCGTGGTCACAAGCAGCGGCGACCGCTCATCGGGCTCGCCGACGTCGTAGAGTTTGGGCTCCACCTGGACCGGCTTCTGCGGGTCAATGTAGACGTCCTGGCGCATCACCAGGATCGGCAGGACGTAGTCGGGCCTGTCCACGCTGATGACCACGACGCCAGCGTATTTGCACACGTAGTGGCAGGCCTCCAGGGACTGCTGGACGGGCTCTTGAGCCCAGGCCCGCACCAGTGAAGGAAAGCCCAAGGGCCGATAGTTGGCCCGCAGCGCCGCCCTGCGTGTCAGCGTGAGGAACTCCAGGGCCTTCGCCGGGTTCACCTCCCCCGGGCAGAGCACCAGGTCTTCCACCCCTGCGGCTTTCGCCTTCTGGGCGTCGGCGTCACACTTGTCAAGGTCGCCCTCCGCGACGACGGGGAGCTTGAGTTGTGCGGCGAGGCGGATGAGATCATCAGATGGCCCCTTGCGCTCCCAGAGCAGGGGCCGAGCGGTGGCGTGGGCCGCCTCTCCAAGCAGGGACGCGTTGGACGCGATCAGCACCATCGGAAGGCCCAGCGCACCGTGGAGGTGCTCAGCCGCCTGCCTGAACTTCGCCGCGTCCTCACTAACGCAGCCCAGTGCGACCATGTTCACCGCGATGGTCTGCCCCACCCTTTCGAACCGGAGCGCCTTGATGCGTTCGGCCTGCTGCGGCAGGTCGTCTGTGTCGCCGACCAGCACGGCGATGCCTGGCTTGCGGTGGAACTTCTCCTCGTGACGGAACATCACCGTCTCGTTGCCGATTTCCAGCGCGCGCTCGTCCGAGCCGATCCTGACGAGCCTTTGCGGCGGGGCGCTGGCGGCGCCGAGGGCCGCCTTGGCCTGCTCGGTGAGGTGGGGGCATGCCTCCGCTGCTGACTGTTTCGCGGCGACCTTCATCGCGAAGGCCAGGCAGGTCGGGACCCCGCAGTCCCCGCAGTTAGTCTTCGGCAGCAGCTTGAAGATGTCCAGGCCTGTCAGCGGCATGATGCCCTATCCTTTTGGGTCAAGAGCTGCTTGTGTCCTGCATAACTCTGCGCGTGGCATATTGGGCTGCACAAACGTCGTTCACATCCACATCCGCCTGCGCGCCCACCATCCTCAGAACAGCGCGCGCATGGTCAGGGCCGGGTGCTGGACCTTCTGGAGGAACTCCAGCAGCGCTGCAGAGTCCACGGCCGTCGTCTCGTCAGCGATCTTGTCCACAAGGTCCGGGATGCCCATCGCCTGGGCCCGTTTCTGGAGCCCCTCGCGCATGTCGTCCTTGAGTTCCTTGGGCATCCAGACCATGCGGGCCAGGCCGCCCTCGTAGCTGATGAACTTTTCGCTGAGCAGGTATCTGCGGCCGACGCCGAGGAAGCCGGGCGTCTGCACGCCGCCACCGACACTTCCGGCCAGCGTGCTGAAGGCCATGCCGATGGGAGTCATGCCCGGATACTCGCGGTTGACCACCAGGACGCCGTTGGCTTCCGGCACGATGGCCACGATGCACTCGAAGCAGCCGCAGGATGTCATGGGGCTTTCCATGAGCGAGTACTGGCAGTAGCGCGACACGCTGCGGTTGGAGCGCTCGTAGACGAACCTGTCAACGCCTTCCCACTGGCCCCTGGCCGCATCCAGGGTTCTTCCCTTCTGAATGGGCTGGTTGCATCCGGTGGGGTTGATCTGGTAGGCCGCCTTGCAGTCGAGCCAGTCGTAGGCGCCGCACAGGCCCAGCCTTTCGGGGCTGACGACGCAGACGTGGTTGGGGGCGTAGCTCTGGCACAGGGTGCAGGAGTAGAACACCTCCACGTCCTCATCCTTCATGCCGGCCAGCTTGGCATCGCGCGCGGCGTAGGAGAGCGCTGCCCGCCGCCTGAGGTCTTCGAGGGCCTGCGGCTCTGTGATGATGCGCACAGCCACCTTGTCAGCGAGCTTACCGTATTCGTCGTGCAGCTTGGCGTGCAGGATCACCCCTATGTGCCTTAGCCGGAAGCCGGCCTGATAGGTGGCCCTGCTCAGGCGCAGCCACACCAGGTTCCTCTGGCCCATGTGCATCACGCCGCTGGCATGGTTGACGTATCGGTGGATCTGGCGCTCAAGGATGCCCTCGAAGTCTTCCTGCATCTCGCGCCCTGCCACCCGCACCTCGACGCCCAGGTCCATGGCCGAGCCCGGCTCCGCGCCCTCAATGTCCTTCCCGACGACCTCGATGGTGCCGTCGTCAATGTCGTCCATGTCCACGGCGTAAAGGTATTCGGAGGCGTGGGAGTATTTGCCTCCGAACTCGACCTGGAGGTCTTCGCGGCGCACGCGCTCGCCCTCGAACGCAGCCGCGAACGGAACGGGGATGTCAATCTGCTCGACCTTCACCTTTACGCCGCGCACCTCGACGCAGGTCGGCACGAGCCGATCGTAGTCCGTCTCGCGCACGAGCGCCTCGTAGACGCACACGCCCGTGGGCCGCACCTCCGGGGTGGTCTCACTGTCGCTGACGACCGGGTAGCCCATGAGGATGGCGCCGGCGCCGGTGGCGTACCACTCGTCGGGAATCTCGCCGAAGGTGATGCCCCATGCATGGACCCTGTCGCGGGAGTACTGCAGTATCTCCGCGAACTGGCCCGGCTTCTTGCCGCCGAAGGTCAGTGCGCTGCGCACGGCCCAGTCCAGCACCATCGTGCCGTAGCGCGTTTCTGGGCCGGTGGGCACGATGTAGGTCTCCCAGCCCATCTGGATGCCTTCCTCATCCAACTGGTCCTTGAAGGTCATGCCGTCGCGGCTGGCGAACAGGAAGACAAGGATGTTGCGCTTCTGGAGCTCGCGGATGGTCTTGACCGCCATCCCGGTGTCGGGAGCAGGCCCAAGGATGGCGGCGAAGCCCGGCATGCGCCCGTCAACAAGCTGGATGCCGATCTCGCGCATCGAGGTATCCGACAGGAACCCGTAGTAGCCCTCCGGCAACCGATAGCCATCCAGGTAGTCGAGGGCGCAGAGGATTTCCTGTGCGAACATCGTAGCGGCACCCTCGTCGAGGCCGTCGCCCAGGTAGGGAAGCCAGACCTTCTGGTCGGGGACGGGATGCAGCAGGTCCCTGCGGCAGTGCTCAAGGACGGGCTTGATATCGGCCAGGGTTTCCACCTTGGTCCCCATCAGCGCGTAGATCATCGGCAGGTAGAAGGCGGTCTCGGGGAATCCGACCTTGGCCTGGGCGCCGTGTTTGTCCACAGCCTTCTTCCATGCTGCCTCGGCCTGTTCCACAAACCCCAGCGCGCCGCGCGCAACGGCACTAAACACCTTGTGAGACATCGAGCGCCTCCCGCTCTATAGGGGAGCCACGGTTTCGTAAACCCTGCGAAGTTCCTCGGCCCTCAGGCGGCCCTTGCAGACGGGGCAACCTGCCAGGACCGCGTTTCTCTCTCCGAGCTTGTGCTTCAAGAACTCCATCTGTTTTTCGGTCACATATCCCCGCCCGCACCTGGGGCACGTCACGAGCCTGTGCTTGGTCGCGAACGGGATGATCTCTCTCTCACCGCCTGCATCGCGCACAGAGATGTGGCCCGTTGGGCAGACCTCCGCACAGGCCCCGCAACCGATGCAGTCCTCGGACGGCTCTGCGTACGGCGTGGTCACTCGCCGGCTGGGTCCGCGGCCGGCAAAGCTGATCGCGCCCACGCCGACAAGATCGTGGCAGA
>CAYYNS010000025.1:8275-11418 GCA_964473085.1 uncultured candidatus Brocadiaceae bacterium | reverse complement strand
TGTCGAGCGCGTGGGCGGCTGAGACCCAGTGGAGCGTGGACTGCACCTTGCGGCCGTCGGGGGCGTCGCCGCCGCGCGTGGCCGGGTCATAAGTGCAGTGCAGCTCCACCACCTCGCCGCTGGCGGGGTCCTTGGCCGCACTGACGCAGCGCACGAAATACGCGTAGCGCAGCCGCACCTCGCGCCCGGGGGCCAGACGGTAGAACCGCTCGGGCGGGCGCTCCATGAAGTCGTCGCGCTCGATGTAGAGCACGCGGCAGAACGGGACCTTGCGCACGCCGGCGCCCGGGTCCTCCGGGTTATTGACGGCTTCCAGCTCCTCCTGCCTCCCGTCGGAGTAGTTGTCAATGACGACCTTTAGCGGCCTCAAGACGGCCATGACGCGGGGCGAGTGCTTGTTGAGGTCCTCTCGCAGGCAGTGTTCGAGCAGGGCGATATCCGCCGTGCTGGGCGTCTTGGAAACGCCCGTGCGTTCGAGGAACTCCCGTATGGCCTCGGGCGTGTAGCCTCTCCTTCGCAGGCCGCGCAGGGTGGTCAGGCGCGGATCGTCGAAGCCGTCCACCAGGCCCTGGCGCACCAGCGCCAGGATCTTGCGCTTGCTGGTGATCGTGCCAGTGAGGTTGAAGCGCGCGAACTCGATCTGCTGCGGATGGTAGATGCCGAGCTGGTCGAGGAACCAGTCGTAGAGCGGCCGGTGGTTCTCGAACTCGATTGAGCAGATCGAGTGCGTGATCTCCTCGATGGAATCCTCCAGGCCGTGCGCCCAGTCATAGGTGGGGTAAATGCACCACCTGTCGCCCGTGCGGTAGTGAGGGGCGTGCAGTATGCGGTACATGACGGGATCGCGCATGTTCTGGTTCGGGTGGGCCATGTCAATCCTGGCCCTCAGCACGTGCGCCCCGTTCGGGAACTGCCCGGCCCTCATGCGCCGGAAAAGGTCCAGGTTCTCCTCAACTGATCGGTCACGGTAGGGGCTGTTTCTGCCCGGCTCGGTCCAGCTCCCCCTATAATGGCTTATCTCAGCGGCGCTCAGGCTGTCCACGTAGGCCTTCCTCTGCTCGACGAGTTGGAGGGCGTACTGGTACATCTGCTCGAAGTAGTCGGAGGCGAAAAACAGGCGGTCCTCCCACTCAATGCCGAGCCAGCGCAGGTCCTCGATGAATGCGTCCACGTACTGCTGCTCTTCGGTGAGCGGGTTGGTGTCGTCGAAGCGGAGGTTGAACTTGCCGCCGAACTCGACGGCCAGACTGTAGTTTAGCCAGGCCGCCTTTGCGTGGCCGATGTGGGCGTAGGCGTTGGGCTCGGGCGGGAAGCGGGTGTGCACGCGGCCGCTGAACCGCCCCGCCTTGACGTCCGCCGCGATGACCTCACTGATGAAATGGCCCGCACGGCCAGTTTCTACCACCTCACTGCTGCGCGCCAGGTTGCCGCTTTTGTCTCTCATGGCGCTTCTGTGAAAGGGTCGGGCGAACAGGACCTCGGACGCGGTCGGGGCCGGTCGCGCCTGACTGCCGCGTCCTTGCTGTCATGTTACGGGCCGCGCGACGGCCTGTCAACGCGGCGCACGCCGCACAGACGCGTTCCCCGTCCCTCTTTTTGACGCGTCGAGGGCGGATATGATAGAGTGCCGGTGGGCCCTGAGCTGGTGCGGAGCGTCAAGATGAGCGGACAACTCGATCGCGTGCGCGTGAGGCTGGCGCCCTCCCCTACCGGCGACCCGCACGTGGGCCACGCCTACATCGGGCTGTTTGACTACGCCTTCGCGCGCAAGGCGGGCGGGCAGTTCATCTTGCGCATAGAAGACACCGACCGCACGCGGCTCAAGCCCGGAAGCGAGCAGGCCATCCTGAGGGCGCTGCGCTGGGTCGGCCTCCAGTGGGACGAGGGCCCCGACGTGGGCGGCCCCTACGGCCCTTACCGCCAGAGCGAGCGGGCCGACATCTACCGCAAGCACGCCGCCGAGCTGCTGGCGAGCGGGGCGGCTTACCGCTGCTTCTGCACGCCCGAGCGCCTGGCGGAGCTGCGAAGGGCACAGCAGGCGCGCGGGGACAGCTTCCTGGGCTACGACGGCCTGTGCCGCCGTCTGAGCGAGGACCAGGTGCAGCGCAGGCTCGATGCGGGCATGCCCCACACCGTGCGCTTCAAGACGCCGCGCGAGGGCCAGACACGCTTCCACGACGTCGTGCGCGGCGAGGTAGCGTTCCGCAACAGCGAGATTGACGACCAGGTGCTGCTCAAGAGCGACGGCCTGCCCACCTACCACCTGGCGTGCGTCGTGGACGACCACCTGATGAAGGTCTCGCACGTGATCCGGGCCGAGGAGTGGATCTCCTCCACCCCCAAGCACGTGCTGCTTTATGGGGCCTTCGGCTGGCAGATGCCGACCTTCATCCACATGCCGCTGCTGCGCAACAAGGACCAGTCGAAGATCAGCAAGCGCAAGAACCCGACCTCGCTGGACTGGTACCGCGCGCAGGGCTACCTGCCGGAGGCGCTCCTGAACTTCCTGGCGCTGATGGGCTGGTCGCTTGGGGAAGACCGCGAGATATTCAGCCTCAAGGAGATGATCGAGAACTTCACCTGGGACCGCGTCAAGACCAGCGGCCCGGTCTTCGACCTCCAGAAGCTCGACTGGCTCAACGGGGAGTACATCCGCGCCATGTCGGCCGAGGACCTGCTGGGCAGGATACTGGCAGAGCCGTTCACGGTGCACATCGGAGAGCCTGCCCCCCGGCTGCTCGCCATCACGCGCCTTGCGCAGGAAAGGCTCAAGAAGCTGTCCGAGTTCGACCGCCTCACGGCGTTCTTCTTCACAACCGAGCCTTACGAGGCGACGGACCTCGTGCCGAAGAAGAAAGACGCCGCGTTCGCGCGGGCCGCGCTCGCGGCTGCGCACGCAGTGCTGCAGGCCGCACCGTCGTGGCGGGCCGCCGAGCTGGAGCGCGCCCTCCAGGCCATGTGCGAGGAGCGCGGCTGGCAGCGCGCCGACCTCTACATGCCCCTGCGCGTTGCGGTCACCTGCCGTCGGGTGAGCACGCCGCTTTTTGAGACGATGGATGTCCTGGGGCGCGAGGAGTGCATGCGCAGGCTCCAGGCGGCCCTCCAGAAGGCGTCGCTGCTGTGAGCAGGAGGGGCGGCATTCA
>CAYYNS010000025.1:0-8175 GCA_964473085.1 uncultured candidatus Brocadiaceae bacterium | reverse complement strand
GGCCCGCCGGCAGGCGACCGCCTCTTCAGAGCACTGGCGAGCCCGGCGGCAGGGGCTCGTCGAGCGTCAGGACCACCACGCTGTCGCCGTGCTGGGCGGCCAGGAGCATCCCCGTGCTTTCAACGCCGCGCAGGCGCGCCGGCTCGAGGTTCGTTACGACGACGATCAGCTTGCCGAGCAGCTCTGCGCTGGCGTAGTAGGGCTTGAGGCCGACCACGAGCGTGCGGGGTTGCCCCTCGCCGATGTCCACGCGCATGACCATCAGCTTGTCGGCGTTCGGATGGTCCTCAATTGCCAGGACCTTGCCGACCTTCATCTCGACCTTCTTGAACTCCTGCATGCCGATCATGGACCCAGGCTCCGTAAAGAGGCGGCAGGCACAAAAGCGGGGCCATTATAGGCGGGGGCACTGCCTTTTTCACGGGCCGCGGCGGCGCTCTGGCAGGGCGGGGCGCTGATTTCACTTGACAATGGGGGCCGGAGGCTGTACAGTGAATATCCTAACCTCGAGGGGTTTCACGGAAGGACACTCCAGAGACGTAATCCCTGGGCTTTCGCTATTTGTGTTTCCACGTTGAGGCCGCCCCAGCGGAAGCGCTCTTCAAGGATTCCAGGGAACCGGTGCCCGACGAGTGCACGGGAGGATGTGACCGCGCCTCTGGCCGCATAAGCTGCGGATGTTCGGCGCGGGGACCCACAATGAATTGCCGTCCGGGCTGTATCCTGAGGCAGGCACGTCTCCCATGCGGGGCTGAGCGTCGCTGATTCCTTCATAGGTGGCCGCCGCAGGCAGGCACGGCGGGAACACTCTGTGGCCGGCGTTTCTATGCCCAGACAGCTCTTCCTCATTGACGGGCACGCACACTGCTACCAGGCTTTCTATGCCATCACGGGGCTTACTGGGCCGGACGGCGAGCCGGTCAACGCAATCTACGGTTTTGCACGCATGCTCAGGAAGATCCGCAGCGACTACCATCCCGACTACCTGGCGGTCGCCTTTGATCCGCCGGGCAAGGTGTTCCGCCACCAGATCTACGATGATTACAAGGCGACGCGCAAGCCGATGCCGGACCCCCTGGGCCGCCAGCTACCCCACATCCAGGAGATGCTGGCGCGACAGGGAACGCCGGTGCTCGTGGTGGAAGGATACGAGGCCGACGACGTGATGGCCTCGGCGGCGCAACTCGCAGCGGCGCAGGGAGTGACGAGCGTGCTCGTCACAACGGACAAGGACGCCGAGCAACTGATTGACGACTTGACCGTCGTGCTCCACCTGCACAAGGACCGCGCCGTGTGGCTGGACCAAGCGGCGCTCAAGGAGAAACACGGGCTGGAGCCCGGGCAGGTCATTGATATGATGGCGCTGGCAGGGGACTCGAGCGACAACGTGCCGGGCGTGCCGGGGGTAGGGCCCAAGACCGCCGCCGCCCTGATCCAGAGGTTCGGCAGCCTCCAGAGGCTTTACGAAAACCTCGACCAAGTCGGGCAGGAGTCGCTGCGCAGGCGGCTTGCGGAGAGCCGCGCACAGGTCGAGCTGAGCCGCAGGCTTGTGGTGATACGCCGCGACGCGCCGGTAGAGCTGGACCTGGAGCAGTGCCGCACGGACCGCCTCAGGGTGGCGGAGCTGGAGGAGTTCTACCGCGCCCTCGGCTTCCAGTCGCTGCTCAAGGAGGAAGCGGGCGCTCGCGCGGCGAGCACCGCTCAGGCCCCCCGGCAGGGCGCGCTCTTCGAGGCCGCCACAGAGCTGCATCTGGCAACCATCGAGACGATCCGCACGGACTACCGCACGCTCGGCTCAATGGACGAGGTAAGGGCGACAGCCAAGGAGCTGCGGGCGCATGCGCCGTTCGCACTGGACCTTGAGACGACGAGCCTCGACCCGCACCGGGCGCGTCTTGTCGGCGTGTCCCTGAGCTGGCAGGCGCAGCAGGCCGTCTACATACCGACGGCCGGCCCGCCCGGGGAAAAGGTCCTGCCGGCGGACCAGGTGCTCGCAGCGCTCAGGCCGGTGCTCCAGGACGCCTCGGTGGGCAAGATCGGACAGAACCTCAAGTACGACATGCAGGTGCTGAGGCGCTACGGGATCGCGCTGGAGGGCATCGTCTGCGACACGATGGTTGCGGGTTACCTGCTGCATCCCTCGGAGGCGAGCCACGGCCTGGACGCGCTGGCGCGCAAGCACCTGAGCTACCGCACGGTCCCGATCACGGAGCTGATCGGCAAGGGCCGCGCTCAGCTCTCGATGGACCAGGTGCCAGTGGAGCGGGTGGCGCGTTACTCTTGCGAGGACGCGGAGGTGGCCTTCCGCCTGGCCGAAGTGCTGATGCCGCAGCTCGCGGAGCAGGAGCTCCTGCCACTTTTCCGCGACCTGGAACTGCCGCTCGTGCCGGTCCTGGCAGACATGGAATGGCGCGGCATCAGGATCGAAAAACAGCAGCTACAAAGCGCAAGCGAGGAGTTCGACAGCGAGCTCGGGGCGCTCGAAAGACGCATACACGAACAGGCCGGCGTCGAGTTCAACCTCAACTCGCCCAAGCAGC
This sequence comes from uncultured candidatus Brocadiaceae bacterium, assembly GCA_964473085.1. Taxonomy (GTDB): domain Bacteria; phylum Planctomycetota; class Brocadiia; order SM23-32; family SM23-32; genus CAYYNS01. Next base: position 5,635 of record CAYYNS010000025.1, on the reverse strand, counting down.
TCAGCCAGGTGCTGTTCGACAGGCTGGGGCTGCCGCGCCCGGCAGGAAAGGGGCGCACGACCGGCCTGTCAACCGACAGCAGCGTGCTGACGATGCTGGCGTCGGAGCACCCGATCGCAGCCGACCTGCTGCGCTGGCGCGAGCTGAGCAAACTGAAGAGCACATACGCCGACGCCCTGCTGGGCCTCGTCAGTCCGCTCACGGGCCGCCTGCACACCTCCTTCCATCAGACGGGCACGGCCACCGGGCGCCTGTCAAGCAGCGAGCCTAACCTGCAGAACATCCCCGTGCGCACGCCGCTGGGGCGCCGCATTCGCCGGGCCTTCGTGCCGGGCGAGCCTGACATGGTGCTGCTGAGCGCCGACTACTCGCAGATCGAGCTGCGCATGCTGGCCCACTGCTCGGGCGACCAGACGCTGCGCGAGGCGTTCAGGCAAGACCGCGACATCCACCGCTTCGTGGCCGCCCAGGTCAACGGCGTCCCGGAGCCGCAGGTTACCGACCAGATGCGCCAGCGCGCCAAGGCCGTCAACTTCGGCATCATCTACGGGCAAAGCCCCTACGGGCTGAGCCGCCAGATCGGCGTGCCGCTCCAGGAAGCCGAGCAGTTCATCGAGGACTACTTCCAGCGCTACCCGCGGGTGAAGTCATTCATCGGCGCCACCATCGCCCAGGCGCGCAGGGACGGATACGTGCGCACCCTGGCCGGCAGGCGCCGCCCCGTGCCAGGCATCCGCTCAAGCGGGGCCATCCGAAGCGCTGCCGAGCGCATCGCGGTCAACACCGTCATCCAGGGCTCGGCGGCAGACCTGATCAAGATGGCGATGATCGGCATAAGCCGGCAGCTGCGCCGTGTGAGCCCCCGCAGCGCCATGCTGCTTCAGATCCATGACGAACTGCTCTTCGAGGTGCCGCAAGCGGAGGTGGAGCCCGCGCGGCAGTGCGTGGCCCGGATCATGAGCGGCGCAATGGAACTGTCCGTCCCGCTCAAGGTCGAGATCGCCATCGGCAAGAACTGGGAACAGACGAAGTGAGGCCGCGCCAGACAGGCAGGGGCCACGCGCCCGTCATCGGCCTGGTGGGAGCCGTCTGCAGCGGCAAGAGCACGGTGGCCCGCATGATGGCGCGCCAGGGTCTGGAGGTCATAGATGCCGACAGGGTCGGCCACGAGGTGCTGGAGCGGCCCGGGGTCAAGAGGGCGCTGCGGGAGGCTTTCGGCCCCGACATATTCGGTCCTGACGGGGCGGTGGACCGCGCCAGGCTCGGCCGGCTGGCGTTCGGCTGCAAGGACCGCCTGGAGCGGCTCAATGCGATCGTCCATCCGCCCATGCTCAGGGAGATCGAGCGCAGGGTGCGGCAGGCGCGAAAGGGCGCAGCCGGGCGAGCAGTGGTCCTTGACATGGCACTCTTGATTGAGACGGGCCTCCACAAGAGGTGCTGCGACCTGCTGGTGTTCGTGGACGCACCGGTGGGTGAGCGTCAGGCACGCGCTGCGCGGGCTCGCGGATGGAGCGCGCAGGAGGTCCGCCAGCGGGATGCCGCGCAGACGGTGGCAGGGCTCAAAAAGCAGCAGGCTGATTACGTGATTGTCAATTCCGATACGGTACAGGAGTTGCAGAAGGCTGTGCGCGTCCTGATGGACAGGATCAGTCGGAGCGTTTCCCTTTCGCCCGGGCAGGCCGCCAGGCCGCATGCAGGGGCCGCTCCCCGTCCGGGGAGGCCCACTTCCGGGCAGATGCACAACAGGAGGTAGCCGTGGCAAATTCATCTCCCACCAAGAACTCGCAGAAGGCAAAGGCAGCCGTAGCCAGCGGCAGCGGGGAGTTACACATCGAGCAGCTCCAGAAGATGACCATGAAGCAGCTCCAAGAGATCGCCCGCGATGAGGGGGTCGGCAACTACTCCGGGCTCAACAAGCAGGAGCTGATCTTCAAGGTCCTCAAGAGCCGCGTCAACAAGGAGGGCTTGATGTACGGCGAGGGGGTGCTGGAGGTGCTGCCCGAAGGCTTCGGGTTTTTGCGCTCCCCCGACTACAGTTACACGCCCAGCCCGGATGACATCTACGTGTCGCCCAGCCAGATCCGCCGCTTCGGGCTGCGCACGGGCCACATCGTGTCCGGCCAGATCCGCCCGCCCAAAGACAACGAGCACTACTTCGCGCTGCTGAAGGTCGAAGCGGTCAACTTCAAGAGCCCCGAAGTGATCGCCAACCAGGTGCTGTTCGAGGACCTGACCCCCCTGCACCCGAACGACCGCCTGAGGCTCGAGACCACTTCCAATACCCTGGAGACCCGCATCGTTGATATGCTCACGCCGATCGGCAGGGGCCAGCGAGGGCTCATCGTGGCGGCCCCCCGCACCGGCAAGACCATCCTGATGCAGATGATGGCCAACGGCATCCTCGCCAATCACCCGGATTGCTACGTCATCATCCTGCTGATTGACGAGCGGCCGGAAGAGGTCACCGACATGACCCGCACCGTCCCGGCCGCGGAGGTCGTCAGCTCCACGTTCGACGAGCCGCCCAGCCGCCACATCCAGGTTACCAACATGGTGCTGGAGAAGGCGCGGCGGCTGGTGGAGTACGGCCAGGACGTCGTGATCTTCCTTGACTCCATCACCAGGCTGGCACGCGCACACAACGCCGAGGTCCCCCATAGCGGCAAGATCATGAGCGGCGGCGTGGAATCCACGGCGCTCCAGAAGCCCAAGAAGTTCCTCGGCAGTGCCCGCAACCTCGAGGAGGGCGGCAGCCTCACCATCATCGGCACGGCACTGATCAACACCGGCAGCAAGATGGACGAGGTCATCTTCGAGGAGTTCAAGGCCACCGGCAACATGGAACTTCACCTGGACCGCAACCTGGCCGACCGCCGCATCTTCCCGGCCATTGACATCACCCGCAGCGGCACCCGCCGTGAGGAGCTCCTCCTGCACCCCGAAGAGCTCAAGCGCGTGCGCCTGCTCCACAGGATGCTGGCCGAGATGAACCCACAGGACGGAATCGAGCTGCTGCGCGACAAGCTCAAGCAGACTCAAAGCAACGCCGAGTTCCTGATGAGCATCAACGTGGACAACCTGAAGTAGGCCCTGCGGGGGGGGCGGCTCAGTCGCTGCGGTCGGGCCTGCGCCCGGAGCGCAGGTAGCACAGCTCCAGCAGGTCGCGCGCCATGCGGTTGGAGGGGTCTATCTCGAGCGCCTTGCTGGCCAGCCCCGCAGCCTCCTCGAAGCGGTCCGTGCGGCTGTAAAGGTAACTCAGGCGCAGCAGGGCATCCACATTGCCGGGGTCGTGTTCGAGCACCGCCTGGAGCCGCCCCGTCGCCCCGGCAGCATCGCCCTGCGCAAAGTAAATCTCCGACAGCCGCAGCAGCACCTCCACCGCCTCCGGCCTGGCCGCAAGGGCCGCCTCGTACGGCGCCACTGCTTCCTGCGGGCGCCCCAGCGCCTCAAGGTTCCTGCCGCGCCAGTACCACACGGCGAACCGCTCACCCTCCGGCCAGGCCTCCCCTTTCAGCAGCGACAGTGACTCGCCGGGAAGACCGAGCCGGTTGAGCGCGACAGCCAGCTTGAGCGGGCGGCTGCGGACCTGAGGCGCAAACAGGTCCAGGTTCAGCGCGGGGCTGCGCAGTGCGACCATCAGCGCGCCCACCTTGCCGTTAGCGCGCGCCACCGTGCCGACGTCTTCCAGGATGCCCTGCGTCTGGGCAGCGTGAAGCCTTCGCACGTGCTCCAGCGCCAGCGCCCTCTCGTTGGCGCTGCTGAACTCAAAGGCCTCCTCCAGGCGATCTACGGTGGCCAGCCGATACTGCACCAGGAGCGCGAGCACCTCCGCCCTGCTCTGCTCGGCAAGGTCACGCGCGAGCACTGGCGGGCGCTCAGGAAAAGAGCGCCTGTACGGGCGCGCCCCGGCGGCCAGCGCCTCCAGCTGCGCCGTATCCGCCGTATAGCAGGCGGCCACCTGGGGGGCATCCCAGAAGCCCCCCTGCCCCATGTACAGCCTGGTGCGCGACTCGGCGAAGGTCGTGCGCAGGCGCCCGTAATTGACCCTGACCGCCCCGCCGCAGAGCAGGATCAGTTCGTCTGCGTGGATGAACAGGCGCGCCTCGGGAAACGCCGCAAGCGCCGTGGCCAGCATTCGCCGGAGCCCGCGCGCGTCCAGCGTCCGGGTGGGAAGCCACAGCGCCAGGACGCCGTCCTCCTTCACGGCCGCGCGCAGCCTGCGCAGTCCCTCCGTGTCCACGATGTCAAGCGGGCATCGCCCCGCAGCCAGCGGCCCGGGATCGCAGATCACGGCGTCCAGCCCCCCCGGCAGTGGACCTATGCCCGCCAGCATGCCCCTGCGTATCCAGAAGACGTCCGCCTGTGGCGCCAGCAGGGCCGCCCCGGCCCCCGTTTCCTCCAGCGAGGGCTCCACTACGCCGATCCTGGCGCCGCCACTCGCCGCCACCGCCAGGGCGACCGCCAGCCGCACAGGCCCGCTGTCCGGACCGCGGCCCGACGCCACCAGGCTCCCGCACGAGAACCGTCCCGTCTCCGAGCCGACTGCCACCCGCGCCTCAAGCCCCGACTGCGCGGAATGCACGGCGCTCACCACCACCTGGTCCTCGCTCGCGGCCGGGCGGTCGCCGGGCGGCATCTGATTGAGCCGCCCCGGGATGTCTCTCATGTACCAGACGAAGGCGCGCCTGAGCCAGCGCCAGTCCAGGTCCGCCCCCCCCAAACAGGCCCATGCCGTGCCGGCCAGCGCAACCGCAAGGGCGGCGACCGGAAACGCTCGCAAACGCCCGCCACCTCGCGCCCCCAGCAAGGCGGTGCACTCCCAAAGGAGTGCCACGGCGCACAGCGCGGCGACCAGCGCGTAATGCCAGACGTAGCTTGACCCGGAGGGAAGTAAGAGCGTGGCCGCGGCCCCGAGGCCGGCGGCAACAGAACTGCTGGCCCAGCCGCGCGCCTCCAGAACCCCAACTCGAGGCGGGAAGACCCCGACAGCGAGGCCCGCCGCCAGGAACCAGACAGGGAACATCCTCTCAGGCTGAAGCAGCGAACGGCTGCTCTGAAGCACCGCTGATTCGCTGAAGATAAGGTCCGGATAGAAAAGAAACGATGCCTCGGCCAGAACGGCGACGACGAGCAGCACGAGCGCCCGCGGAACAAGCGACACCGCCTGCCGCCTCGTCCCGTGCGCCAGCGCCAATTCACGCACGACCAGGCCGACTGAGAAGGCAAGCCCGAGGTCCGAAGCCGCATACGCGAACCATCCGGTGGCGTAAGAGTAGGTGCGCAGGAGCGATGTGCAGATCAGGCCCAGCCCGGCATCAAGGAAGAAGCCGCCCCCCAGCAATGCCCCGCCGAGACGCTCGGCAACAGGCCCGGCTCTGACCTCAAGCGGGTGGACGAGCATCGGCACCGTGCCGACGGCGCCCAGCAGCAGCGCCGTCCGCGAGGCCCCCAGGACGCCCGGCAGACCGGCAGAGACGGCTGCGAAGCCCGCGCCTGCCCCGAGGGCCAGCAAGGGCACGCTGGCTGATGCGCCCGGGGCGCCAAAAAGGAGTCCAAGCAGCGCGGCCACAGCCATCGCGGGCGCCGCTGTAGACCCGATCCATCGGCCTGAGGCCGATGGACTGAGCACCCACAG
>CAYYNS010000024.1:4379-11646 GCA_964473085.1 uncultured candidatus Brocadiaceae bacterium | reverse complement strand
GGAGTAATGGTGGCGTTGCAGGGACACTGCGGGGGACGATCGGGGACGAAAAAGTGCGCTCACCGTGCGGTTTGCGGTGGGCTGCGGCCGAGCGCCTTCTGCTGGACGACCGGCGCCAGGGCGTTCATGATCGCGCGGTATTGGTGATGGATGGTGTGCCTGAGGGCCAGGGCCCGTGCCGCCTCGGAGCCCCGCCGCAGGCGCTCAGGATCCATAAAGTATTCAATGAAGCCCGCCACCTGCGCGGCGTCGCCCGGGTCGCCAACGTAAAAGCCGTCCAGGCCAGGAGTTAGGATTTCAAACGCCCCGTTATGCACGCTCGTGATCACCGGCAGGCCGCAGGCGAGCGCCTCTAGGGTGACGTTGGCGCACGGGTCGAAGTAGCTGGGCAGCAGGAGCAGGTCGGAGGCGCCGTAGAAGCGGTCCGGCTCCTGCGGGCCGACCATCCGGAGGCGGTCCTGGAGGCCGAGCCTGCGGGCCAGGTGCACGGCCCAGCTCTTGCGGCGCCCGACGACCAGGGCGTAGACGGGCGGGGCGACCTTGCGCCGGAGGATCGAGAGCGCGCGGAGGACCGTCGGAAGTCCTTTCCGCCGAAGGTCATAGGACACGAAGATGCCGACCAGCGCGTCCTCCGGTATCGCCAGCTCGGCGCGGACTGCCCCACGATGGCGCCTGAGGTCCGGGCTGAACCGGGCGCAGTCCGTGCCGTTGTAGACCACAGCGATCCGGCCCCCCAGAGCGGGGTAGTGGCGCAGCAGGTGCCGACGGACCAGATGGGAGTTGGCGATGACCAGCCTGAGGCGGGAGTCCGCGTAGAGCCGACGCTCGATGTAGAGGTTGAGCCGCTCCTTGGGGCTGAGGCGTCTGGTGAGCGAGCGGAGGGCGCGCATCGGGGCCGAGGGGTAGCTGCGGACGATCTGGCGGATGTATTCGATGTGGACGCCGCCTCCAGGGCGCACGACGTCCGCTCCCCAAGTCTTTTGCTCACCGAGGCTTACGTCGCAGTCCTCCCGGCTGAGGATGCGGCGGGCGGCCCGTGCGAACAGCACGTCCCGCAGGGTCTTCGACACCGGGGGGAGGGAGACGAGCCGGGTCTCGACGCCCGCCATCTGGCCCTCTGCCTGCATGGTGACGACCCTGACGCGGTGGCCGTCGGCGAGGAGGCAGCGCACGAAGTTGATCAGGAAGGTCTGGGCGCCACCGCGCGGGGAGAAGTATTTGCAGGCGATGGTCAGGTTCATGGCGTCTCAGTGGCCGGGGCAGTGGAACGGGGGCAATCTTAGCCCAAGCCGGGCCACCCCCGCAAGGCAGGACACCTGCCGGGCGGCAGCAGCCAGGGGCGAACTGCCCACATGTCCCCCGGCTCTCCGGCCGCCGTGACGTTGCAAGGGGCGGCGCCTGCCATTATGATTCCCTCTTTCCAGCGGCGCAGGTCGAGCCGTCCATCCCATCTTCGGAGCAATGAGCTTGAGGGCAACGAGTTTCACAATCAAGACGGCCTTGCTGGTGAGCGCGGCGGCCATCCTGGCAGCAGCCGGTTGTGCCAGCCCACGCGAGAGGATGCAGGCTACTCGGCGGCCGAGGAACACGCTCCTGGAGCCGGCCAAGCTCGCTCAGGAGGTGCCGCTGACGGACCCGAAGGGGGCGTCGTTCCTGCTGTGGGACCGCTCGCAGACGCAGAGCCTACACCTGCTCCAGCTCGGCAGGGACGCGGTGCTGGATGAGCGCTACCACGAGCGCCACGACCTGACGCTGCTGTGCGTGTCGGGGAGCGCCATTGTTGAGGTTGAGAAGGAGCGCCACTTTGTTCGGCCGCCCGCCGCCGTCCTGGTCCCGCGCCTCTACGCCTACAAGATCATTCCCAACGACCCCGAAAACGAGTTCGTTGCCCTCGCCGTCTACTCGCCGCCCTTCGACGGGAAGGACTGCCGGCTGGTCACGAAGTAAGGGCCGCGTGCAGTCCGGCTATTGAGGCTCAAGGGTGCCATCCCCCGACCACGGCTCAGGCAGGTAAGCCTGCATCTGCCAGAGCTTGGCGAAGATGCCGTCACGTTCGAGTAGCTCGGCATGGCGGCCCTGCTCGGCTATGGCGCCGTCCTTGAGGACGACGACGCGGTGGGCCATGGCGGTAGTGCTGAGCCTGTGGGCGATCAGGATGGTTGTGCGGCCGCGAGCGGCGCGCTCGAGGGCTTCCTGAATGAGCCGCTCAGTCGGGGTATCCACCGATGAGGTCGCCTCGTCCAGAACCAGGATAGCAGGGTTCTTGATGAGGGCGCGGGCGATGGATATGCGCTGCTTCTCGCCCACCGAGAGTTTGACCCCGCGCTCGCCAACGATGGCGTCGTAGCCCTTCTCCAGCTTCTCGATGAACTCGGCAGCGCCTGCCTCGCGTGCAGCGGCACGGATCTGCTCCTCGGTGGCCTCCGGCGTGCCGTAGGCGATGTTGTCGCGGATGCTGGTGTTGAACAGGAACGGCTCCTGGAGCACGACGCCGATCTGCTGCCGAAGTGCGGTCGGGTCGTAGTTGCGCACGTCCAGGCCGTCTATCAGCACCCTGCCCTGCTGAGGGTCGTAGAAGCGCGAGACCAGGTCGGCCAGGGTCGTCTTGCCCACGCCGCTGGGGCCGACGAGGGCGACGGTCTCGCCGGGCTTGATCGTCAGGTTGATGTCCCTTAGGACATACTGTTCGTCATACTTGAACGATACATTCTGGAACTCGATGCGGCCGTCAAGACGCTCGGGGCGCAACGCGTCGGGGCGGACCTCGAGCTTGACCTTCTGATCGAGGAACTCGAAGATGCGGTCAGCCGCCGCCAGCGAGCGGGGAAGCCAGTTGCCGAACAGCCCGCCGAGTTCCTGGATCGGCGCGTAGAACATCCCAACGTAGCCCAGAAACGCGACGAGCTGGCCCGGGGTGAGTTCGCCCCGGATGGCGGCCCGGCCTCCGTAGTACATCACCAGGATTCCGCCCAGGCCGCCCAGAACGCCCATCAGAGGCCCCAGGAGCGAGAAGTTCCTCACCGCTCGCATGATGGCCTCGTAGTAGTTGCGCGCCGCCTGGCGGAACTTCTCCGCCTCCATCCCCTCAGCGCCGAACGACATGACGATCCGGATGCCTGAGATGCGCTCCTGGAGGAACGTGTTGAGCTCGGAGACCCTCTCGCGGACACCCTTGAAGATCGCGCGCAGCCGGGGCGCGAAGAAAACGATCTGGCCAATAATGAGCGGGACAGGGATGATGGCCAGGGCGGTCAGCCTCGCATCAGTGACGAACATGTAGACGGCGATCAGGACGAGCCTCAGGATCGCGGACAGCAGGGTCTCCGCCGCATGGACGATCAGGCTCTCGACCTGCTCGGAGTCGTTCACGACGCGGGACATGATGTCGCCCGTGGGCTTGTCCTCGAAGAACCGCACGGACAGTGTCTGCAAGTGCCCGTAGAGCTGGTCGCGCAGCCCGAGGATGACTTTCTGCCCCACCCAGTGGCTGAAGTAGGAGTAAAGGAAGCCAAGCCCCGCCCGCACAAGGGTCACCCCTACCACGACGAGCACAATGACAGCCACGACGCGGTAATTCTTGGCGAGTATCCCCCTGTCAATCAGGATGCCGCTCAGCAGCGGATGGAGCAGCCCCAGGCCGGTGAGCACGAGGTGGATCAGCAGCAGGGCAACGGCGAGCAGCCAGTAGGGCTTGAGGTACGCGACGAGCCGCAGAGAAGCCTGGAGCAGCTCCCGCTTGCTCTTCTTCTCGTCCTCGACAGGCCCGGCGCGCCAGAAGTGACCTCCTCGCACAGGCGCCCATCCCCTGAAAAACGGAACTGACCGGTCAGTTCTACGTTACCACCGTTCGCCTGGCGAGTCAAGTGCCCTGGCAGAGGGCGCCACTGGAAAGAAGAGGTGCGACCAGGGAGGGTTACGTCCCGCGGCTGTCGCCCGAGCGCAAGCTGCCCGCCGCACCTTCGCTCGTCCAGCGAACTGCCGGCACAGCTCACGCGCCGCCGGCCGCGGTAACTTGTTGCCGGCGCGCATGAACGATGCAGACGGCCCCCCTGTATGCGACGAACAGGCCGAGGCAGATGAGCACGACCGCGATGACCCCCAGCACGTAGTTCGGCCCGGTACCAGGGGAACCCTTCAGGAAACCGATCGCCTTGAGCACCAGCGCCCCGATGGTGGTGATGAGGACAAAGTCGGCAGGGATCGCAGTGAAGAGCCAGGGCCTGTTCCGGGTCAGCAGATACGCGGTCCCGACGATGAGCACCAGGGCCGCAATGAGCTGGTTGGCCGACCCGAATATCGGCCAGATGGCCTTCCAGTTGCCCAGTGCGAGGGCCGCCGCCGCGAGCGTCACGGTGATCGTGGCAACGTAGCGGTTCCTGAAGACGCTGACCCGGAAGGTGTCGCCCACCAGTTCACAGCAGATATAGCGGGTGATCCGCGCTGCCGTATCGAGCGTCGTCACGATGAAGGCATTGAGCAGGATGATGCCGACCATGGGCGCCAACTGCCTTCCGAAGAACGCCTTCGTCAGCTCCCCGTAGCCGACCCCGAAAGCCTTGATCCAGCCCTGTCGGAACACCTCCCCGTAGACAGTCCCCTCCACGCCTGCCGGTATCTGTTCCCGGCTCCAATACAGGCCGGCTGCGACGGAGATGATGGCGATGACGGCCAGGGCGGACTCCGTGATCATGGCGCCGTAGCCGATCCGCCCGGCGTCCCGTATCCGCGGCAGTTGCTTTGAGGTGGTGCCGCTAGAGACGAGGCTGTGGAAGCCCGATATGGCACCACAGGCCACCATGACAAAGAGCATAGGCCAGAGCGGCCCTTCCGGCGCCCTGTAAGCAACGAATGCCGGTGCCTTGACCGTCGGATGCACGATCACGATGCCGAGCAGCCCAAACAGCATCCCCAGGAACAAGATGCCGTACGAAATGTGGTCGCGGGGCTGAAGCAGAAACCACACCGGCAGCACCGACGCCGCCACCGAGTAGATCAGCAGGATGACCGTCCACCACCTCGCCGGGGCGGCCACCGGCAGCCTCACCGGCACATACGTGCCCAGCACAAGCAGGCCGAACAACATCGCGACGCCAAGCAGCGTGCTCAGGGCAAGCGGGAACTTCGTGCGGTAGATCAAGAAACCTACCAGCATCGCCACCAGTATCAGGCCAAAGGTGGGGATGACGATCTCCGGCTTGTCCACAAGCGTGTCCGCTGCCGCTGCCGCAAAGACAGCCACCACCAGGATCAGCGCAAGGAGCACGAACATGCCGAAGACCGTGCGCGCGCCCTTACCAAGCACCGATTCGCTGAGGTCGTTCACCGAACGCCCCCTGTTCTCCACCGACGCCGCCAGGGCGAAGTAGTCGTGCACTCCCCCCAGGAAGATCCCGCCGACCACAACCCACAGCAGCGCAGGCGCCCACCCCCAGAAGAGGCACGCAATCACAGGACCCATGATCGGCCCCGCCCCAGCGATGGAGGCGAAGTGGTGGCCGAACAGGACGGTCCAGTGCTTGGCCGGCACGTAGTCAACGCTGTCGTAGAGCGCCACCGATGGAGGGGTCATGTCAGGATCAAGCCCCAGCCACTTCCTGACCAGCCTCCCGTAGATGACGTAGCCCAGACCCAGCGCTGCCACGGCAATCGCAGCTATGAGAAGTGAGCTCATCCCGCCGTTCTCCCTGGTAAGTGAAACGCGCAGGCCGCCGAGTCTATCAATTGGCGGGCCACGGGTCAATACCGCCGCCCGCGCCGCTACCCGTGCCTACCTGTAGCTGGCCATGTAGTCCCTCGTGCGGTACTGGGCGACCATAGCCTCGTCGAGCGGGTAGTGTCCGAAGCGGCGCCCCGCCTCTACCATCGCCCTGTAGTTCTGCGGCCTGACGGCCGGATGGATGCTGTTGGATGAGGCAAGGATGAGCCCCCCGCCGACGGCTCCCTTCGCCAAGGTCTCTCTGACCGCCTCAACGACGGCTTCCGTGGGAGCGCTCGAAAGCAGGCGCCCGCAATCCACGTTCCCCGCCAGGGCGACCTTGTGGCCGTAACGCTCCTTGACGCGTCCCATGTCCATGTCTGCAATCGGCTCCAGAGGATCCAGGCAGTCAATGCCCGCCCCAACGATCAGGTCCATGATCTTCCACAGGTTGCCGTCCGTGTGCTTGAGGAAGGGCACGCCCTTTCTGCGGGCAACCTCCACACACTGCCGCAGGTAAGGCAGGACGAACTGCTCAAAATGCCTGGGCGACATGATCGGCGCCTTTCGGTGCGCATAGTCGTCCCCCGTGCACAGGATGTCGGCGCCGATCTCAGCCGCGCGCTCCAGAACGCGGAGCTTATACTGCACCACTTTTTGGGCCAGCCGATGCGCCAGCTCCGGGCGCAGCACGTAGTCTGCAAGCAGCTCCTCCATGCCGCGCAGGTAGTGCGAGAACTCAAAGGCCTCGTGGCCGAGAAAGACGATCGCCTTCTCCCCCTTGAAACGCCTCACAGCGGCCTCGAGGCTTTTTAGCCGAAAGTCGGCATCGGGCTCGGGCGGCTGCCACCTGTCAAGTTCGCGCTCGCCCTTGATCGGGTGGCCGACGGCATACGGGATGTTGTGATCGCCGACCTTCCAGGTGATCCCCCACTCGTCCACGAACGTGCGGCCGTCCAGCCACTTCTCCACCAGGCTGTCTTCGAAGACCGTGATGCCATCCAGGTTTTCTCTTGCCACGAATTCGGCCTGAAGCTCAAATGCACCTTGAGAGCCGCGCTCGTACCGTGCCCTTGCAGAGCCCCCGAACAGCTCCGGGTATAGGGCCTCTATCACCGGCCGGTTGACAATGAGCTCCCAGATCGGCACGCAGTCGGACTGCCCCCTGCGGATGGCCGTCATCATGCGCTCGTAGCCGTTCAAGGTCTCTGCCCTCCAGGGGGGATACCCTGGGCGATGCCAGAGCGGCCAGGATACTGCCTCCACCGCGCGCCCGGATAGTCGCGCCCCCCGCGCAGGTCATTTTAGCCCCCTAGCCCCGTCGTGCAAGGGGCGTGCCTGGTGCGGGCAGAACACCCACGTCAGGGCTCACCACATCTGGGCAAGCAATCGTGCCGCGCTTGACACGCCGTGCAGGGGACAGGTAGAGTATGAGGTTCCAACAGCGTGTGTGGATTGCACTTAGCGGAGACGCGAGTTGGCTGTTAAGGATCTATACGACAAGGCGTGCGAGGCAGCCAACAAAGGCAACTACGACTACGCCATCGAGCTTTACAGGGAAGTCCTTCGGCT
>CAYYNS010000024.1:0-4279 GCA_964473085.1 uncultured candidatus Brocadiaceae bacterium | reverse complement strand
AACAAGACCGCCCTGCGCGCACTGGGCGACACATTAGAGCAAGCGGGCCAGATCAAGGAGGCCCTCAAGTTCCTGCGCCGGCTGGCGGTGCTGACGCCGCTGGACCGCCAGTTGCAACACAGGGTCAAGAACCTCGAAGCCCAGGCCCACATGCAAGAAACCCGTATGGAAGAGGCCGACAGCTTCCGCGACATGATCAGGGACAAGGACTTCGCACAAGTGGCCGAACGGCGGTTCGAGACCGTGGATCAGCGTACCGCCCGGCTCATTGAAGAGGCCCGCCGCGACCTGGAACAAGCGCCGACTAACATCACGAAGATCCTCCGCCTGGCAGAACTCTACGAGCAACAGGGAGCGCTCGACAACGCCTTGAGGCTGCTCACAGACGCCTACAAGCAATCGCCCGAGACGTTCGAGCTCCGCAGGAGGCTCGGAGAGCTGCAACTGCGCATCTCCGACAGAATCCAGGAGAGGATCGCCGCGAGCTTGCAGCAGGATCCAGGAAATCAAGAGCTTATCGAGAAGGAGCGCAGACTGCGGCTCAAGCGCAAGCAGCTTGCCGTCAAGGAGTACATGTGGCTGGTGCAGCAGCATCCCACCGACTCCCAGCTTCAGCTCCAGCTCGGCGAAGCCCTGCTGGACAACGGCGAGACCGATGCTGCCATCTTCCGCTTCCAGCAGGCCGCCAAAGACCCCAGGTTGGAAATTAGAGCTGCCAGGATGCTGGGGCGCGCTTTCGCGGCAAAGGGCCAGCACGACCTTGCCGCCGAGCAGTACCGCCGCGCCATCGCCCGCCACAAACTCTTCGACGAGACGGGCATGGAACTCCAATACCTGCTCGCCGAAGCGCTCGAAAACATGGGAAACTCACAAGAAGCGCTGGGCATCTACAAGAAGATCTACAGCAGCGACATCAGCTTCAAGGATGTGGCACAGAAGGTAGAAGCCCTGAGCAAGTAGGACCCGCTGCATTGTCCCTCGCGTAAGAAAGGAAGTGCCTGCTGCAATGCCCCACACCGAATCAGCCAAAAAAAGGGTGAGACAAAACGTCGAGCGCCACCTCCGTAACAAAGTGGTCAAGAGCAGGCTCCGAACGGAGACCAGGAAGTTCGAGCGCGCGGTAGAGCGTGGAGACCTGGACGCGACGCGCGCCCAGCTCAACGTGCTGACCAAGCTGCTGCACCGGGCGTGCGCCAAAGGAGTCATCCACGCCAACGCGGCGGCCCGTCGCCAGTCAAGGCTACAAACCAACTTCAACAAGCTCGCAGCGGCGCGCCGCTAGCTGCCCTGCCACCAAGGGAGACTCTTGATCCACCGCGCCTCTCCCCCTGCGCGGCCCGCGGACGAGCCGCACTCGTGCACGGTCAGCAGGGCCACTTCCCGGACAGGTGGGTCCGCCGCACGAATTCCTCCAGGCGCCGCTCGACATCCGCCCGGCCAATCTGCGACAGGCGCGCAGTCCCAAAGTCCTCTATCGTAAACGACGCCAGGACTGTCCCATAGGCCAAGGCGACGCGGAGGGCCTCGTCGGTCACCCTGTCGCAAGTAGCAGCGTAACCCATCAGGCCCCCGGCGAATGAGTCACCTGCCCCCGTCGGGTCGCGAACCTCCTCGGTAGGGTAGCCGGGCAGGGCGAATACGCCGCCCGGCCCAACAAGCATCGCTCCGTGCTCGGCCTTCTTGATGATGCAGTAGGCGGGACCCCGCTGCCGAATCCAGGCGGCCGCCTTCAGGAGGTTATCGCAACCGCTCAGTTGCCGCGCTTCCGCATCGTTAAGGATAAGCCCGTCCACCTTCGCAAGCAGCTCCAAGAGGGCCTGCCGCTCAGTCCGAATCCACAGATTCATGGTGTCGGCCAGGACGAAATCTGCCCGGGGCAGTTGCGAGCGCACGTCCAATTGAGCGTGCGGCGAGCAGTTGGCCAGGAACACAAACCGGCAGTCCCTGCAGCATTCGGGCACGTCGGGGTGAAAGTCGCCGAACACGTTGAGCTGCACCCGCCGCGTCCGCGCCTCGTTCATCGCCCCGTCATACAAGCCCTCCCAGCGGAACGTCTTGCCGGCAGTCACGCTGAGCCCCTCGAGTCCGATCGAGTGGCGCCGCAGCATCTCACAGTAGCTCTCGGGAAAGTCCTCACCCACCACGCTGACCAACCGCACCGGGCAGAACAACGAGGCCGCCAACGCAAAGTAAACAGCCGAACCGCCAAGCACAGACTCGACAGCCCCGAACGGCGTCTCGACCGTGTCAATCGCGACCGACCCCACCACCAGAATGGACATACCCCACAACCTCCTTGTCGGGACGCGGAAATAAGGACAGCAACCACCAGGGCACTCTACGAGAGACCCCAGGGCGCGGTCAACAGCACCCCGCCAGTACCCTCACCCTCTCGGCTGCCTGAAAAGGGGCGCCTGGGCAGGCTCACTCGGCGCGCGCCAGCCGCGCACCAGACTTTCAAACTCCGCTGCGCTCGGCGCCTCCCGCGCGCTCAACTCCTGCGCCCCCAGCCGCAACAAGCGACCGGCGCTCTGGCGGCACGCGCTGTCCCGCCGGTCTGCGACTACAAACAGCGGCTTTTTCATCTCGACGGCGGTCAGGCACGCATGCCAGGTCCCGCCTCGGTCTCGCGGCTCGAACCCCACCACTGCGTCCGCAAGGGCAACGATCGTGCGGTTGCGAATCAGCCCGTTCCCCGTGTGCCAGCCGCAGGTGGGAGGAAACTGTCCCACCACGCACCAGCGTCCCCGCGCCAGATCCGAAGCCCCCAGGCCCTGCCACCGAAAACGCGCTATGCCCACAGCCGGCACGACCGCAGTCGCGCCGCAGGCGATCGCCCCCGCATGAGCGGCACTGTCAATCCCTACCGCGCCGCCACTGATGACCGTCATCCCTGCCGACGCCAGTCTTGCAGCAAAACTCCTGGCGGCCACTCCGGCCGCCTTCGTCGGCGCGCGAGAGCCCACCATGGCCACACACATCGTCCTCAAGACCGCCGGATCGCCAAGCACGAAAAGCACGGGCGGTGCCGTCTCACCCAGCAGGCGCGTAAGCCGTTGCGGATAATCACGAGCCCCTTCAAAGACGACTTGCCCACCAAAACTCGCGAGGCTCTCCACGACCGCGGCCCCGCCCGTGACGGGCGTCCCGCAACTGCGCAGGGCAAAGGCGACAGCAACGGGAATGCCGAACTCGCGTTCGAGCACCTCAGGGGGGCACCGTAGAACCTCAGCAAGCGTCCGACCGCTTGCACGGGCCCCCGCCAGGAGCTTGCGCACGCTCATCGGCCCCACACCCTTTGTTGCGGAAAGCCAGATCAAGCAGAGCTGGTCTTCGTCGTAACCGTCGCTGCTCATGGGGGCATGTTACTCCCCGAGATGCGGCAGCCACGCCGCGAACGCAGCGCTTGCAGGCGCCGCCAAAACATGTTAGGCGCCCCCGGCGCATCCCGCAAACGCTCACTGCGCACGAGCCTGCGGCGGATCAAGCGGCCAGTAGAGGCGCACGCTGCCGGCCTCATCCACCCTCCAGTGCTGGTCGGCCTCGTAAAGGGCGGGCGGCGTCAGGAGGCGGAACTGCCTGCGGATCACGTGTTCAGGCACGCGTCGGACACGACGCCGGTTGCGCTCCAGCACCGTTTCAACGCCCACATCGAAGTAGTAGGAATGAATCTCGGCCCCGCTCCAGCGCGCCGCCTGCACGGGGAGTGCACGCAGGCCTTCCATGTAGTTCGTCGCATCGAAGGTGACGGCCTCCCCACTCCTCAAGGCGTCTCGCAGCCTGCCGATGCAGCGCTGAAATACGAGGTAGTTCTGCGACTGGTCAGCGGGGTCGCCGGTGAGCTCCTCGCGCATGCGGTCAGAGGAGACGATGGGCGCGTGGGCCAAATGCTGCTCGGCCCAGGTTGATTTCCCGCAGCCGGCAGGCCCGACGAGCAGGTTGAGGCGTCCCTGCGGCCGGCGGCTCTCCTGGGCCAACCTGTCGGCGAGCCACTCCCTATCCACAAGGCCTGTGCGCAAGCGGAAGTACCGCAGTGCGTTCGTAGCCCGGTGGACCACGCGCGCAGTCAGGTAGCCGAGCGCCGCGAACTGGTCGGCGCTGATGGGCACCGACGGCGCAAGCCCGAACACGCCGGCCTCCTGAGCACGAGCGCCGAAGGCCTCCAGCCGCGGCCGCAGTCGCGCCGCCATGCCCTCGGGCAGCGCCGCAAGCTCGGCAGACCTCAGCCGGTAGAGCGCCCGCAGGTCGAGGCGGCAGGCAAGACGCATGTAGGCTTCCA
>CAYYNS010000023.1:11161-11750 GCA_964473085.1 uncultured candidatus Brocadiaceae bacterium | reverse complement strand
GTCGCAGACCTCCTCCACGTCGGCCAGCAGGTGGCTGCACAGCAGGATGGTTTTGCCGCGTTTTTTGAGCGTGAGGATGAGGTCCTTGATCTCCCGCGTGCCCAGGGGGTCAAGGCCTGTAGTCGGCTCGTCAAGGATCAGCAGGTCCGGGTCGTTGATGAGCGCCTGGGCGAGCCCTATGCGGCGGGCCATGCCCTTGGAGAATTCCCCTATCGCCCGCCGGCGGGCACGCTCCAGCCCCACCATCTCGATGAGGGCGTCTATGCGGCGCTGGCGCTCGGCCCGCGTCAGGCCGAAGAGCCGTCCGAAAAAGTCAAGCGTCTCCTCCGCGTTGAGGTACTCGTAGAGGTGGGACTCTTCCGGCATGTAGCCGACGAGCTTCTTGACGTCCACGCGCCTGGGGCTGGAGCCGAAGATGCGCACGACGCCGCGCGTGGGGAACAGGAGCCCCAGCACCAGACGCACGGCGGTCGTCTTGCCGGAGCCGTTCGGCCCCAGCAGGCCGAAGACCTCGCCCCGCTTGATCTCCAGGTTCAGCCCGCTGAGGGCCTGGACGCGGCTGCGTCCCCAGAAGTCCTTGTAGACCTTG
>CAYYNS010000023.1:0-11151 GCA_964473085.1 uncultured candidatus Brocadiaceae bacterium | reverse complement strand
TGTTTCGGTCGTCTGGCCGTCGGCCCGGCTGGGGGAGGGGGCTGGCCTGGCGGCTTTGAGCTTTTGGTTTGGCGGCCATCTTAGGCGCTTCTCCACGCGGGCTCTGGAGGCTCTCACACGGTGGCCGGCTGGGGGGCGGCCCCCGGGGCGCGCTGCTCTGCGGAGGCGGTGAGGGTCTCCTCGAACCGGACCAGCCGTGCGCTGTTGAAGATCACGATGAAGGAACTGACGTTGTGAAGTATGGCGGCGACGATTGGGCCGAAGTATCCGAAGCTGGCGAGCGTGGCTCCGCCCACCACGAACAGGCCGCCCACCAGGAGGTTCTGGATGATGATGCGGCGCAGGCGCCTGGACAGGCGCATCATTACTGGCAGGCGCTCCAGGTCGTTGCTCATCAGGGCCACTGAGGCCGAGCTGATGGCCACGTCGCTGCCGGCTGCGCCCATGGCGATGCCCAGGTCGCCGGCAGCCAGGGCGGGGGCGTCGTTGACGCCGTCGCCAACCACTCCCACCATGAAGCCTTCCTTGCGCATGGTTTCCACAAGGCGCAGCTTCTGCTCTGGCAGGCACTCGGCCTGGACCTCCGTGCAGCCCAGCTCGGCGGCCACTTTCTTGGCGACGCCCCAGCGGTCGCCGGTCAGCATCGTGAGCCGCCTGACGCCGAGTTTCCTCAGGTCGCCGGTGGCGCGGGTGGCTTCCTCCCTGGCCTTGTCCTCCAGGCCGATCCAGCCGATGCACTGCCCGTCTACGGCTGCGTAGAGCATGCTCATGCCCGCCGTGTCGGTGGCGTGCTGATCGGTCGTGGCCAGGCTCATGTCCACGCCCCGGTCTTCGAGCCACGCAGCGCGGCCGACCAGGACGTGACGCCCGGCCACGCGGCCCTCAATGCCTTTGCCGGCCGTCTCGCGCACCTCAGTCACCTCGGCGAGCGGCACGTTTGCTTTCCTGGCGATGTTGGTGACCGCCCTGGCGACCGGGTGGCGGGAGTGTTGCTCGAGGCTGGCTGCGGCCTTGAGCAGCTCGCTGCCCTCGACTCCCCTGACGGGTCCAAGGCGCGTGACGGTGAGCTCTCCCGTGGTAAGCGTGCCCGTCTTGTCGAAGACCACCGCCGTCATGTCGCCGGCGGCCTCCAGGTGTGTGACGTTCTTGATGAGGATGCCCAGCCGGGCGGCCGCCGTCAGGCCGGCCACCATCGCCGTTGGCGTGGCCAGGACGAAGGCGCACGGGCAGGCGATGACCAGCACCGTGATGACGCGCTGGGTGTCCCTTGTGAAGACGCCCACGATAGCGGCGAGCATCAGCACGACGGGCGTGTACCACTCCGCGTAGCGGTCAATGAGCTGCATGAGGCTGGTCTTGGTGGTTTCGGCCTGGAGGATGAGCTGCTTGACCTTGCCGAGCGTGGTGTCCTGGCCGGCGCGGGTTACTTCCATCTCGACTGAGCCTGTGAGGTTGTGGGTGCCGGCGAACAGCTCGTCGCCCGGCCCCTTGTCGGCTGGCAGGGACTCCCCGGTGATGGTCGCCTCGTCCACGGCTGTCTGGCCGCTGGTGAGCTTGCCGTCGGCTGGGACGCGGTCTCCGGGCCGCAGCCGCACGCGGTGGCCGGGCCTGAGCTCAGAGACCTCGACCACTTCCCCGCTGGCCAGCTCTGCCTTGGTGGGCTGGAAGCGCATGAGCTTTTCCACCGACTCTCGCGCGCCGACGGCCGTCTGCTCCTCAATCAGGCTCGCCAGCAGCATGAAGAACGCCACGATGCCTGCGGTGGTGTAGCCGGCCACCTTGTGGCCGGCTATGTTCGTCACTTCCTTGCCGCCCAGTACGAAGGCAGCCAGCACGGCGATGGCGACCAGGGTGTTCATGTGCATGCGGCCCCGTCGCATCTCCTGGAATCCGCCGATAATGATCGGCACGCCCAGCACGATCGCAGCCAGCAGGGCACTGATGGCTCCCACCTCGCTCTGGCCCGGGAAGAAGACCTTGTCTGCCAGGAACGAGTTCACGATGAGGATGAGGCCCACAAGGGTCAGGATGAGCCGCGTCTGGAGCCCGCCGAAGTGCTCGTGTTCGTGGAGGGCGCCCGTTTGTGCATCAGCGTGTGCCACGTCTGCTCTCCTCAAAACGGTTCTGTCATGACCATGTGCAATAAGGCGCGGTGGCTATTTTTTCTGTTCCGTTTTCTGGGCCTCTTCCTGAGCGGCGGGCTTTGCCTTTGGGAGCGGCCGGCCGACCAGCAAGCGGACCTCCGTGCGGGAGTCGTCGCTTGGCCTGTGCAGCACGAAAGAGCCCTCGGCCTGGCCCAGCAGTTCCTCCACCATCCGCTGGTAGTGCCAGTCGCGCAGGATTGCGGCTTTGTCGGGCTCGTCGTAGACCTGTGCCAGCTTGTCGAGCATGTCCAGGTCTGCCTGGACGACGGCCATGAGCCTGTTCTTGTAAGCTTGCGCCTCCGCCAGGGTCTCGGCCTTCCTGCCCTCGGCGGCCCTGACGATGCTTTCGGCTTCCTTGCGGGCCTCGCTGATGAACTTGTCCTTTTCGCTTTCGGCCTGCTGGGCGATGTCGAAGGCTTCTGCCACCCTGTCGGGCACGCGCGGGTCAACGATGGGCTCGATGGAGGGGAGGCGGATGCCGGCGCAGAAACCGTTCGCCGCCTCGAACTGCTGGAGTTTCTGGCGGACGCGTTCCTGGATCTCGTCGAAGAGGTTCTTTTCTGGGCCGGGCCTGCCGTCGGGACCGAGGGTCGTCCTGCGCTTGCCGCGCACGTCCAGCACGGGCCAGGAGGCGACCGTCTCGATGGTGGCTTCGACGGCGAACTTTTTGAGCAGTTCCTTTGGGCCGGTCGGTTCGGTCGGGCCGGCGGTTTGGTCGGGCTGCGTGAAGCGGAAGGCGTAGTCGAGGGCGCCCTGGTCATCGTCGCGGGCCGCGTAGCGCGCGCGCAGTTGCAGGTGGATGATGTTGACGTCGCCCGTGATGAGGTATCCGCTGGTCCTGATGTCCAGGGCTTGCTCTGCTTGAGGCCTTCTGGTCAATCCCTTTGGGAGGTCTTCGGGAGCGACTGTCCATCCGAACCAGAAGTCCTTGTCAATGTCCAGGGTTTGCTCGTAGAGGGGGACACGGACGACCTCTTCCCACGGCCAGCAGTAGTTCAAGCCGCTCTCGGCATCAATGACGTAGCCTTTGCCTCTGCCGGCGCCGCGGTTCACCATCACGGGGCGGCCGAAGCTGAGCTTGATTGCGATCTCGTCGCGCCCCACGTAGAAGAACCTCTGGATCAGATACAGCGCGATCACGGCGGCCATGGCGATCTTCAGGAACAGGAAGCTTACGCGCAGTGCCTCTGAGAGGGCGCGTGCGCCCACGTCCTCGGGCCGGCCGGGCAGGGACCCAGTGGGGGGGGAGGGGCCCTGAGACGCTTGTGGCAGCCCTGCGGCGGCCTGCTGGTTTTGTTCGTGTGACATCAGTCTTTCTCCTGCGCGGGCTGCGGGGCGGGATTGCTGCTAGCCACTGCTGCCGAAGGGAGGCCTTCCTCCTGAGGGCCGCGGTAGAGGACGGCGAGCGGCTCGGTGCGGGTATCCAGCACGAAGGTGATGGGCGTGCCCGCCTCTCGGGCCTTCTGGGCGATGGTGCGCAGGGCTTCCAGCCGGCGCAGGAAGATGGCGAGTTCCGGGTGCTCGGCGAACTTGCCGTAGTATTTAGCCTCCTCGGCCTCCCCTTCGCTGCGTATGCGCTTGGCCTCGCTCTCGGCATCAGACAGGATGTTCTTGGCCGTTTTCTGGGCCTCGGCAATGATCGCCTGTTTCTCCATCTTGCCCTCGGCCCTGTACTTTTCGGCGACGGCCTCGCGCTCTGCCTGCATGCGCTCGAAGACCTTGTTGGTTGTGCTGGCGGGGATGGCGATGCGCCGGACGCCGAAGGCGACCACCTCCATGCCATAGCCCTTGTCGTGGACGGCCCTGCGCACTTCCCGCGTGATCTCCTGCTCGAGGTCGTCGAACTTCAGGTCCTGCTCGTTGGTCGAGGCGAAATCCCGGAACGTGAGCTTTGCCACGGCCTTTGACGTCTCGTTGAGGATGACGTCTTTCAGGCGCCTTTCAGCTTCCCTTTCGTTGCCGCGCAGCGATTTCTCGAAGGCCACGGGGTCGGCCAGCCGCCAGGCGCAGTACATGGAGATGATGACCTGCCATTCGTCTCTGAGCTGGGTCTGCGGCAGGGGGCCGTCGAGCACTCGGACCCTGCGGTCGTACTTCACGAGCTTGTCAATCGGCCAGGGGAGGCGGAAATACAGGCCGGACTCGTCGGATGCGCCAGCGTTGAGCACCTTGAGCACCTTTCCCGGCGGACGATAGTGCACCGCCACTTCGGTCACCCTTACCTGATAGACGAAAAGGTACAGGGCCAGCAGCACAATCACAGCCAGGACCACAACCACCGTGATCTTGTGCTCTCTCACTGCGTTCCCTCCTTCAGGAGATCAATCTTGAGGATATCGGTGCCGAGCTTTTCCTGGGTGTCAATTGTCAGCACCTCGTCCTTGAGCTGGGGCACGATCAGTAGCCTGTGCCCCTGCAGGACATCTTCGATGGTGCTGAAGTACTTGCGACTGCGGTAGACTTCGGGTGCCTTCAGGAAGGCGGATAGCTGTATGGCGAAGCGATAGGATTCCGCCTCGGAGAGCGTCTTGAGCTGGTGGCCGAAGCTTTCGGCCTCTGCCACCAGCTCGGCCGCCCGGCCCTTGGCCTGGTTTTCGGCGCCGATGGCTTGCTGAGCGGCCTGATGCATGACGGTCTGCTTCTCCTCGTATGCATTGATCACGCCTTCGTAGGCCTCAGCCGTGTGCGCGGGGGGGTGAACGCACGGGATGCCGGCGTATACGACCTCGATGCCGGCCTTGATGCGCTCGTCGTCCAGCGCCTCCTGGAGCATCCTGGCGAACCGCTCGGAGACCCTGGCCCTGTCAACGTGTATCCATTGCAGGAAGTTCTGGCTGGCTGCCAGCCGGTTCATGGCGCGGAAGCCGAGGTCCCCGACCAGCCGCTCCGGGCTCGCGTGGCGATAGTAGAAGTCGTAGGCTGCGGCCTCATCCGTTGCGCCCTCGGCGTTTCTCTTGATGCGAAAATGCACCTGGGCCAACACGCGCGCTATGTTGAGGGCTGGCGCCTTGATCTCCTCCCTGACCTCGACGAGGCTCGGTATTAAGAAGTCGGCCTCCTGGCCGCTGGAGGGATCAACGTGCAGTTCACCCCACAGCAGCACGTCCGGGTCGGGCGTGACCGGCGCCCCTTCCGGCTGGACGATCTCCGAGTCCTGGCCTTCGGTCTTCAGGATCCTGCCCACCTCGACACTGTAGATCATGTCGGCGGGCACCTTGCGGGCCACCTCGATGGGCCAGGGCGCTTTGAGGTGGTAACCGGGTCCGTAGAGGCTGGCTTTGAGCCCACGCTGGCGGTCGCGTGCGCTCAGGCGCGGGCGGCCGAACCGCTCGATGAAGGCGATGTCGCCACGCTCCACAGCCACGACGCAGGACAGGCACCAGAGCGCTATGAGCTGGACAACGACCAGGGGGATGATCGCCCGCTGCATGAAGCGGTAGAACCACGTCTCGGATATCTGAAAGCCGAACTGGTAGTTGAGGGTTGTGGCGACGGTCTTGAGCACGTCGCCGGGTTCCGCGAACAGGCCCAGCAGGCGGCTGTCGTAGGCGGGCCTGTGCTCGCGCCCCGGCACGCGCGGCCGGTAAATGTCGAGGATCAGGTTGAGCAGTATCTCGGCGGCGACCAGGCTCATGAGCCCGGGCATCATGTAGCGCGCTGCCCTCTCCGGCCACAAGACGCCGAAGTGAAGCGTGCTCATCGCCAGCACCAACAGGAGGCTGCCGACGACGTTGCCCATCAGGTAGGAGCCGGAGGCGCGCAGGATGGACATCTCGGGGCTGTGGGCCAGGCCCACCGTGTATTTGCCAAGCAGGAAACCGAAGAACGCCGTCACGGCCATGCCCAGCACGACGGCCAGAGGGCTCTGGATGGCGAGCCCCTCCTCGGCCTTCCAGGCGTGCGAGATGTTCCAGTAGGCCAGAAACAGCAGCAGGCCGCTCAGAAGCACCGCGAAGGCGGGCACGACGAAGCGCTCCAGCACCCTGAGGCCTGTGTGGGCGCGCATCCGATCCAGCTCCTGCTCCTCGAAGATCTCCTCGCTGATGCGGCCCTTGCGCAGCGCTTCCATCTCCTCGCGTTCCTGCCGTGCCAGCCGCCTCTGGCGACCATGCAGCAACACCATGAGCCATACCAGCACCCCCGGGGCCAGGAACCACATCTGCGCCAGCACCGCCGGGCTGCCGCTCTTGGCATAGAGCGCGTAGGCGATCCCCACGAAGACCATTTGCAGCAGCAGGCCGCATAAGGCAGTAGTCTCCACCCTCTTGTCCTGTGGCATGTGCGCAGATACCCTCCAACTCCGCTCAGGTTGTGGACTATATCAGTTCCCTGCTCTCGAACAGGAACGAGCCGAGCGCCACCATCGCAGCGCACCAGGTGGTTGCATACAGCGCCGCCCTGGCCACGTAGCCGAGTGGGATGAATGGCTCGGGCCGCAGAAGCTGGTCGGCAACCCAGAAGAGCTGAAACGATGGCACAACATGATAGGCTATCCAGGCCAGGCTCGTCCAGGTGCCGCTGGCGTAGCGCAGCACGCCCGCCTGGTACTGGAACGCGGTGTAGCCCTGATCGGACTGGTCGGACGTCAGGTTGCCGTAAAGGCGCGACGGCGGGCTGAAGACGTAGCCGAGCCTGTAAGGGGTGATCTTGCCGGACCCCTTTGCTTTCACGGCCAGGCGGTAAGCGCCGGATTCGTCCGTGGCCGGGGCGCGCGGGGCGCCCCTCATGACGACGCCTTGGACCGGCTGGGCCTGCGCATCACGCACTTGGCCAGATATCTCAACGGTGCCGGCGCCGGGGACAGGCTCCCAAGACCACGCTGGCTCAGCCACCGTCCAGCCGAACAGGTACTGGGAGACCATCCCCACGAAGAAGACGCACGCGCAGATCAGCACGTTGGCAACTACGTTGACCCTGGTGGAGGCGGCCACCGCCACCGACGACATGATCCAGACACCGAAGGACACAAGGGCGCCCGCGCGCGCAACCTGGTGGCCCTGGCAGGCAATGAAGGAGCCGGCGAACCAGTCAAAGCCCCATTCCTTGTCCACAAGGCACAGCCCCAGAAACCCCAGGGTATACAGGGGCACGGACAGGGTCACGGCCGTGGACGTGAAGTTCCAGCGGTAGAAGTAGTTTGCATAAATCCCAAGCCCCACGGCCAACAGGAATGGGCCCAGCTCGGCCAGAAAAACTGGCAAGTCCAGCTTGTAGCGGACCTCTGACGGCACACCCATGCGCACCGTCATGACCAGGAAGAGGATGAACAGGTAGCAGGCGAGCATCATTGCAAGGGTGACGCCCAGGAACTTGCCCGCCACGAACACGAAGCGGCCGACAGGCTTGCTCATGATGGCGCCGGCCGTCTTGGCCTCGATCTCGCGGCTGATCACCTGCGTGGCGCTCAGGATCGCCAGGGCGATGCCAACCATGAAGATCGTGCCCAGCCCCATGTCAATTGTGAGCTTGACGTCCTCCATGAGGGTGAACATCGTGATGATGGGGCTGAAGGCGATCAGCGCTACCCCAACCAGGAGCAGAATGCCATAGATCGGCTGGCGGGTGATCTCGATAAAGGAGTTCTTGGTTATGGCCCAGAGGCTTCGTAGCAAGCTACCCCGGCTCCTCTCCGTGCGGTCAGAATGCCCGCGCAGGACCCGCTGCAGGCCGACTGGGGAAAAAGCTGTGCAGACAAAGCGAGGGCCTTCTTACGGGCTCCCAGTTTTATAACAGAATCCCGAGGGCGGCGTCCAACGGACGGGCCTTTTCACCCCCTTAGTGCCGCCGGGGAGGGCCAGGTTCAGTTTTTCCGGTGCGGTGGGCACCCCCCTTGCCCTCACCGCTGCACGCGCCCAGCGCCTCCTTGCTTTAGCAGGGCCTCCACCTCCTCTACGGTGACCAGGTTGACGTCGCCGGGGATGGTGTGCTTGAGGCAGCTTGCGGCAACGGCGAAGTCCAGGGCGGCCTGGGCGTCCTTGCCCTGAAGCAGGCAGTAGATGAGGCCGGCAGCAAAGCTGTCGCCGCCGCCCACCCTGTCCACGATGTGCGTTATGTCGTAAGACGGCCCCGTGTAAAGGGTTGCGCCGTCGAAGAGCAGCGCGCTCCATGTGTTATGGGAGGCGCTCAGGCTCCCCCGCAGCGTGACGGCCACCTTGCGAAGGTTCGGGAAGCGCTCCATCAGCTTCTCGGCCACATGGCGGTAGTGCGCCGCCTCAACCTTGCCGGCCTCGACCTGAGCATGTGGCGCACGGATGCCGAAGACCTTCTCGGCGTCCTCCTCGTTCCCGATGGCGATGTCGGCCTGCCGGACCAGCTCCGACATGACCTCGCCGGCGCTCCTGCCCCATTTCCAGAGCTTGGCCCGGTAGTTGAGGTCGCACGAGACCGTAAGGCCCATCTGCCGGGCCGTGCAGGCGGCCTCCTCACAGAGCTCCGCAGCGCCCTTGCTGATGGCGGGGGTGATGCCGGTAAAGTGGAACCACTGCGCGCCGCCGAGGGCCTCGTGCCAGTTCACGTCGCCCCGCCCGGCCTCCGCAATGCACGAGTGGGCGCGGTCGTAGAGGACCTTGCTGGGGCGCTGGACCGCGCCGCTCTCAAGGAAGTAGATGCCCATGCGGCCTTCCGTGCGCACGATCCTGCCAGTGTCCACCCCGAAGGAGCGCAGGAACCGCACGCAGGCATCCCCCAGCGGGTTGCTGGGCAGCAGCGTCACATACCTGGCGTTGACGCCGAAGCTGGCCAGGCCCACGGCAACATTCGCCTCGCCCCCGCCGAAGGACGCCTCGAAAGCGCTCGCCTGCCCGAACCGCTCGAAGCCGGGCGTCGAAAGCCTTAGCATGACCTCCCCGAACGTCACTACCGTCGCCATGATCTCGCCTCCGGTTTCTCCGAAAGACGAATCTTGTGGCCGGCGCGGCGGGGTGGTTCCTCCGGACCGGCCCGCGGCGCACAGGCGCCGTCAGGCGGGCGCTACCGCTTTCTTGAACTCGGCGGGCGCCCCGTTTGGCCCCAGCCTCCGACACCGGTCCCAGACCTTCTGGTCCGGGTAGGGTGCGGCACCGATCCGACGGAAGAACTCGTTCTTTTCGCGCACGCGGCCGCCGAAATGGGCTTCTGCCCACTGGCCGACATATCCCACGCCGGCCGTCATCTTGAGCAGCGTATGCCCCCAGGCGATGTGCGCGCCCCGGCGGAACTCCTCCAGGTGCGGCGCCAGAGCGTCGCTGTCGAAATCGTCCACGAACTTGTTGCCGGGCTTGTTCATTTCCGTTCCGCCCAGAATGGGCAGGTGGAGCCTGCGGGCGGCAGCAACGGCTTGGTGAAGCTTCCTTACCTTGAGCTCCCGTTCGGCCTCTGGCACGTTCCAATTGCGGTCCGGGATGATGTTGACAAGAACGCAGCCCTTTGACGTGAGGAACTCGAACAGCTCGACCGGGTCTGCCTCGCCGTCGTTGGTGCCGTCCAGCCAGCCGGCGACGGGCAGCGCCCCGCACGACAGGGTCATCTGGACGACTTCCTCAAGCGGGGGGAACGCGCCTTCTTCCGGCTGCGCGTAGCCCACCCCCCCGTGCTTCATGAGCCTGGAGCGGATCAGGTCCCTGAGGGCCGGCGAGTTGTGCAGGAGCGGGCGCACCGTCCCTTCCCGTTCGTCGAGCTTCTGGCACCAGAATGCTGCCAGCGCCTCATTGTCCTGGAAGCGCTTGCGCGCGGCCATCTCATAGGCCTCCAGCATGTGACGCTCGGTCGCCTTTCCAGCAGCGGTCAGGGGGAGCACGTCGCGCTCGTAGTCTATGCGCACGGGGTCGAGGTAATCGTTGACCTTCGCGAGCATGACCAGGTTGCGCTTTCGCGCGCTCGCCGCCATGTCGGCGAGCGTACGTGCGGCAGGTGTTCCGGGGGCAGGCGGCTCCGTGAAGCCCATCGTGACCAGGTACGAGACCCCCGGCTCCTTCGGGGAGTTCGTCACCAGGTGCCGGTACTCCTTGATGAACACGCGCGTCTCGAGGCCCACGGTGGTCTTGAGGCCCAGCAGGCGGCCGGCCTCGAGGAACTCGCGCGTGCCGTCCAGGCAGTCGAAGTCCACGATCCCCGCCACTTCCAGGCCCTGGCGCCAGGCCTCCCAGGCAAAGCCGGATGGGGAATAGCCGTAGGCGTTGTAGGAGAAGAAGGTGTGGCAGTGCAGGTTGATCCAGCCCCTGGATGGGAGGGGCCGAACGCGGCCGGCGCGGGCAAGGGCGGCGAGGGCCTCCAGGGCCTGCCGCCGCTCCGTCGGATCGAAACTGCCGAGCTGCTCGGTGAGCTGTTCGAGCGTGTCGTCCATCGCCTTTCGGGGCACAGCGGACCTGGAGACGGACACGAGCTTGAGGCCGGGCTGCGACCTGTCCCGACCCAGCCTTCAGAGATTTCGGAGTTCTTCCGCGAACTCCTGCGGCGTCAACTCCACCTCTCGCAGAATCTCACGTACCAGAGGGCGTGCAAGGTCTCTGCCCGGATGGTTCGGCACAGTCGTCCTTCTGCCATCAGGGTGTCGGAAGAACACGTGGCTGCCCTTCTGGCGCACAGCTTGAAAGCCCATCCGAAGAAGCACTTTCTCCATTGTTTTGAAATTGACAATGGGGAGGCGCCTCATAGCGCCACCTCGATCTGTTGCAGACCGACCAAGCGGGGTACCTCATCGAGAGGCCCCTCATACTCCTCGAGGCACAGTTCCAGAACCTCCTTGAGGTTATTGCTAAGCTCGTCGAGCGTGGCTGCCTGCGTGTGGGCGCCAGGGATGCCTGGGACGACGCCCACGTAAAGCTTCGTTTGAGGATCCCACTCGACATAGGCGGTGAAGGTTCTCATTCTACACCTCAAAGGCTGGCGAACGCCTCGGGACCCAGATGCCCTACGGATAATCTACATCAGCCAAGGGCCAGGCGCAAACAATCGGCACGCCAGCTAAGGAAGTCCCGATGTCGGTTTGCCCTGCGTTCGGCACGATCCGGGACGACCAAGCTGAACGGGG
>CAYYNS010000022.1:0-12369 GCA_964473085.1 uncultured candidatus Brocadiaceae bacterium | reverse complement strand
GCATTGAGCCGGCTGCGCGCCTGCCTCACCAGGTCCGTCATCTCGTGCGCGTGAGCGCGTTCCTGGCCGAGCGGGAAGTTCCAGACGAACCGCGTGAAGTCCAGCTCGTAACCGTCGAAGTCATGGGCCGATGCGTTCTGCTCGATGAAGCTCAGGCGATACAGACGCACTTCCGCACGTGCGAGGTTGAATGCCGTCCAGAGGTAGCGCTCGGCCAGGGGCGCGGGCAGGTGCCGGCTGCTTTCCGGCGCCAGCAGGTATTCCGGGTGCTCGGCCTTCAGCGGGTCGTTGGACCCCTGTAGGCTATCAGCCATGAACGAATCGTGGATGTCGTTCATGCGCAGCGATCCCCAGACCTCCAGGCCGTGGGCGTGGCAGGCCTCGACGATCAGGTCGGTGGCGTGGGCGTGTGAGCGCAGACAGGGGTTCAGTGTCTGTCTCCCGCCCCAGGGTGGGTCGCTGCCGTTGCCGACGCACCAGACGTAGGTGTCCACGTGCGAGTCGAAGGTCGGCGTGGTCCGGGCGGCGATGAAAGACTGCTCGTCGCTGATCCGGTAGTCGTAACCTTCATATCCGACGTACTGCTGGTCGGCATCGTCGTTGTAGATCACACGGCGTTTTCGGTGCCTGTCGAATGAGCACATAGGCGCTGGGGTATCCTCCGTGGAAGCCAACGGGAGCGGCAGTCCGGCCGTTTCCGTTTGAGTTGACCTTCGCCCCGCCTTACAATCACAGCTCAGGGTGGCTCCGCCTGCGGCCGTGCCAGAAAGCTGACTCGTGAAACAGTGCCCGTAGAATATAGCGGGGGCGCAGGAGGTTTTCAATCGGGCCATGAACCTGGACTGGAAGAACTACCGCTTCGAGGCCGAGGGCGACAGCCTCGCCATCAGGCAGGATGGTCGTGTGCTGATGCGCCTGCCGGTCGTTCCGCAGGTAGAAGGCGAGACGCTCAGTCCGGGTCGCTGGCATCAACTTGGCGAGCAGCATCTGTGCATGGAGGTCTGCGGCCTGGGCCGCGTCAACCTCGCCGTGCAGCAACAGCGCCCTTGCTACTGGCTGGAGACCGAGCGCAAGCACTTCAGCCGCCTGACCTATTTCCCCAACAGCCACCCGACCGACACGGGCTGGCATTCGTTCCTGTCCGACGAGCTGGACAGATATTGGAGCCTCGATGAGAACGCGGACGTGCCCCTGTCGAGCTGCTACTTTGCCTTGCACGTGGACGGCCCGGACGGGGCGGGCATGACCGATCCGGGCGACAGGCCGCCCACGTGGATCTGGAACATCCCGCCGCGCGCCTTCGCGATTCAGACGCCAGCCGGATGGGTTGGGTTTTCAGTGCCCGGGCCGCTCTCGGTCGCCGTGACACGGCTGACGATGAACCGGGGCATGTTCAACCTGCACTTCGATGAGCTGCGCCCGACCGCCCGGGAATGGGGTCCGCCGCGCGTCTACCTCGTCCCCGGCCTCCCCGACCCTTACGACACGCTCGACGAACACCGGCTGATCTCAGCCGCCTGCGGCCTGATGGTCAGGCGCGAGGCGGCGCACCCCGACTGGTGGTCGTTGCCCAGTTTCAAAGCGGCCGACGAGATATTCCGCCTCAACGGCAAGCAATGGGTCCTCAACGACGGGGGGAACTTCACCACCTACTTCACGACCGAGAACTGGCTCCGCTGGACCGAGCACGTGGCCGCGTACGCGGGCCTGCA
The DNA here is from genome assembly GCA_964473085.1 of uncultured candidatus Brocadiaceae bacterium. Classification (GTDB taxonomy): domain Bacteria; phylum Planctomycetota; class Brocadiia; order SM23-32; family SM23-32; genus CAYYNS01. The sequence continues at coordinate 10,657 of CAYYNS010000022.1, read as the reverse complement.
GGGCGGGATGAACCTGCAGGTGGACCAGTTGTTCTTCCACGGCTACGGCGCGCGAAAGGTGATCAGCACCCTGGGCGGCAACGAAGGCTTCCGCCGCACGATTGACGAGCTGCGCGCACGGGGCTTCCGCGTCGGACTATACTATCACCTTTACCAACTCGACCCCGACGCGACGGATTTCCCCGCCCGATCCCCCGAGGCCGTCTGCCGCCCCAAGGACCCATCTGTGATCGTGCGCAGCGGCGTGCCCATCGGCCGCAACGAATTGGTCTACGCCGATTGGACCCACCCGCTCGCCCGCCAATACATGCTGGAGATGGTCGAATGGCTGATCAGCGACAAGCCCGGCTGCCTCAACGCCGACATCCTGCTGATCAACAACACGATGGGCGTGGACCCGCGCCACTTCGACTTCCACGATCCCGACTGGGGCACGGGCGACCTGATGCAGATGAAGGCCCTGCGCCTGGTCTATGAGCACGCCAAGCGGATCAAGCCCCATGTGCTGGTACGCCGCCAGTCGCCCGGCGATCCGTTCGTGCAGCCCTATTACGACATGGCCAACATGTGCGAGGAGTGGAACGGCCACACGCGAGCCTGGTACCGCCGTGCCCACATCGCTACCCGCACGCTCGACAACTGCCTGTTTCATCTGGACGCCTGGTTCGTCACCCTCACCAAGCTCACCGAGTACTATTTCGCCTTCGCTGTCCTGTGCCCGCCTGAAATCGAGTCCGTCGAGCACGCGATCCACCCGTACATGTACTGGCGCAGGATGCGCGACAAGGACTATCGCCGCATCCACGCCGGCGTCCAGACGTATCTGAACGCCCCCGCGAGGCAATCCGATCAGTGCCGGGTCAACTACCGTGAGCCCGACCGGCTGGAGGTCTGGCGCAAGCGCACCGAGGGGCCGCTGGCCGGATGGTATGCGGCCCTGGCGCTGCACAAGCGATGCTTCGTCAGCTACAGCGCCAGCGAGGCGCGCGTCGCCGCATCGCAGGAGCGGCGCGTCGTGGTGCCGCTGCCGCCGCAAGCAGTGCCGCGCGGCGTCGAGGCCATCTCTCACGACGGCCTGGCCGCCGAGCACCCCTGCGACGAGATCGCACTCGATGGTCAGCCCGCCCTGCGGATGTGGGTGCCCGACGCCGGCGACGGCCCGATCTACGTCCGCGTCCGCTACGACCTGAAAGCACCGTGACGGCGGGCGCGCCCTGCTGTTATTGATCTTTCGCCTATAAATGGGCTTCCTGCTCATGCAACATGGTGGGTTGCCTGATCCCTTCGACGGCTCACCGGGGCAGTGCGACGAAGCTGCGCGCTTCTACAGGCACCTGCTCAGCGAGGACATCCTGCCGTGGTGGACGCGCCATGCGCTCGACCGTGAGGCGGGCGGCCTGTGTTCGTGCATCCGGGACGACGGCCGCATAGTCAGCTACGACAAATATGTCTGGTCCCAGGTGCGCGCATTGTGGACCTTCTCGGCTGCCTACAACCGGATCGAGCGAGTCGAGCAGTGGCGCGCGGCCGCCGAGGCTATCTTCCGGTTCATCGCGCGCGCAGGGCAACGGGAGGACGGGAGCTGGAATTTCCTCCTGAACCGCGACGGGACCGTAAAGGAGGGCGCCGAGAGCATTCAGACCGACGCCTTCGCCATCTGCGGCCTTGTCGAGTACGCACGAATGACGGGGAGCGACGAGGCCGTGGAGGCGGCGCGGCGCACGGCAGCCTCCGCGCTCGTCAGGTTGGGGCGCCCCGGCAGCTACCGCACCAAGCCGTATCCAATCCCCGAAGGAACGAAGGCACACCGTGTGAGCATGCAGTTCTCGCTCTCCTTCACTGAACTTGGCAAGTGCCTGGGCGATCCGCAGTTCATCGAGCATGGCCTGCGGCTGACCGACGAGGTGCTCGAACATTTTCGCCGGCCGGAGCGGCAGGCGGTAGTGGAGTACCTGTCGCTGGAGAACGCCCCCCTTCCGCCGCCGATCGGCACGTACATGAGTCCGGGACACGGGATCGAGACCGCCTGGTTCCAGCTAGAGAACCTGCGCGGCCGCGCTGAGCGCGAGCGCGTCGAGAAGGCTCTGGAGATCATGCGCTGGAGCTGCGAGAAGGGCTGGGACAGGCGCTGGGGCGGCCTGTTGCTCGGGCTTGACCTCGACGGGTGTGAGCCCTACCTGCCGAACTCAGAGTGCAAACTCTGGTGGCCGCACTGCGAGGCTCTGTGCGGACTCCTCATGGCCTTCGAGGAGTGCCGCGAACGGTGGTGCCTGGACTGGTACAGGAGAATCCACAACTGGTCCTTCGACCATTTCCCCGACCGTGAGCATGGAGAGTGGACCCAGCGGCTGGACCGTCAAGGTCGGCGGATCGAAACGGTGGTGGGACTGCCCGTAAAGGACCCCTTCCACCTGCCGCGGGCCATCATCTACGCTATCGAATCGCTGGAGCGACTTGCTTGCGTGCGGCGAGGGGCCTAGCGATGTACTGGGCCGACCTGCATAACCACAACGAGATCGGTTACGGCAAGGGAAGCCTGCAGCGCTCATACGCGCTGGCAGAGAACAGCCTTGAGGTCTACGCGTTCACTCCGCACGGGCACTGGCCGGACCCGCCGAGCGGCGATCATGGGCTCGTGCGCGCTCACGCGGAGGCGTTCGAGCGGGTCAGCGTCGCCTTTCCCGAGGTGGTCGCTACCGCCAACGCCCGCTACCGGCCCGGACGGTTCGTGACCTTTCCTGCATACGAGTGGCACAGCACAAGGTGGGGCGACTACGTGGTGCTGTTTCAAGGCGCAGAAGCCGACCTGCACAGGGCAGGCGACCTGGAGGACCTGAAGGATTTCGCGCGCCGCAGGGGCGCCCTGTTGATCCCCCATCACGTTGCCTACCGCCGGGGCTGGCGTGGGCTGGATTGGGAGGCGCTCGACCCGGAACTCTCGCCTCTGGTCGAGGTGTTCAACGAGCACGGCAACTCGCTGGAGCGCGACGCTCTGTGGCCGATGCTCCTGCATTCGATGGGCGGTGCGACCGAGTCTCAAAGCGCACTGGCGCAGATGCGCCGCAAGCGGCATTTTGGCCTCACCGCAGGCACCGACAATCACTACGGCTACCCCGCCAGCTACGGCGAGGGGATCACCGGCATCGTGTCGGACGAACTGACCCGCGAGGCGATCTTCGATGCCCTGCGCGCGCGCCACACCTGCGCCGCCACCGGCGACCGCATTGAACTGTCCGTCCGATCCGGCGAGGCCCTCATGGGTGATGTGCGACCGGCCGGCGCCGCACGAGAGTTCGAGGTTGAAGTCCACCCGCTGGCCCCGCTCGATACAGTGCGCATTGTCCGCAACGGCCAGACGGCTCAGCTCTGGCCGGGACCGCTGCGCCCTGACTGCCCCCCGGCGGGCAATTACCTCGTGCGGCTGCACTGGGGCTGGGGACGCATGGGACAGGCGGAATCCACCGACTGGGACATCGCCGTCCAGGTGCGGGGCGGATCGCTGGCGGGCGCCATCCCGTGCTTTTGCGGCGGCCCCGCCACGGAGCGCGCGAGCCGCATCCACGCCGCCTCAGCAACCGGCCTGCGGATCAAATCGTTCACCAGCCGCGAGAACAGACTCCCGGTCAGCGGGGTCGTCCTGCAAATGCGAGGCGATCCTTCGACGAGACTCTTTGTCTCCGCCCAGATCAGGGTGGAGGACGAGAAAGGGGGCTGCGAGGTGCGTGCCAGTCTCGATGAGTTGCTCTGCGACGACGCTTGGGGCATGCCGCTGGAGCGCTTCTCGTCGCCGCGTCTGCGTGTAGGACAGGCGCACCTTGCCGAGGCGATTTCGTTTCGAGCCACCTGGCGCGACCCCGCGCCCGGACAACGCGACCTCTACATGGTCAAGGCTCAGCAGCACAACGGCCAGATCGTCTGGTCGTCGCCAATCCTGTTCGCCAACGACCTAAGCCCCGACGTATAACGCGTGCAGGCAGCAATCCTCCGCACGTATGCCGTCGAAGTGCACGTCGAGTCTGAACCGGCCGTGGGAGGGCAGGAGGCCGTCGCCGGCTTTCCAGCGCACGGGAACGCGAAGGCCGCCTTCGGAGATCGTCGCGGCATCGTCGCCGCTGCGGCCCGGGATGGGCGCGAACCCTTCCTCCAGCAATCCGACCCGCAGCCGGCAGTGCGGGCTGAGCAGGCTGACATTGGCGAACAGTCGGGCGGTGCCGTGGGTGATCCGGATCGGGCAGGAGATCGCCCGCGCGCCGGGCGGGCCGAATGGCTTGAGCATCCCAAGCCGGTCCCGGTCCCAGCAAACCATGCGCACGCCGCTGCCCTGCGTCCCTCGCCAGGTCGAATACCAAAGGAGCGTCCGCTCGCCCACGTTCTCCATCCCCTGGCCTTGCATCAAGGCGGGGGCGACGCCGGGCTGCGTCTGCGGTTGCTCCCGCGCAGGAACCAGGCGGAAACCAGGAATCGGCTCGTGATAGTGGACGGCGTCATGCGAGATGGCCAGCCCCAGATCAATGACCACCAGCCGGCGGTCTCCCGACGCATGACCGTGCCATTGCCCGTAGATGCCCAGGATCACGTTGCCCCGGTTCCAGAGAGCGGCGCCGAGATGGACCTCCTCAAACTGGCTGGCGAGCGCTTCGGCTGGCGGTGCATCGGGCAGAGGCGCCCGGTCCAGCCCGATAGCGCCCAGCGGCGACCAGCGCTCGAAATCCGCTGAGACAAACGTGACCAGCCTTCGCACGACCGGCATGCGGATGCGGCCTGAGGTCTGGCCGTTGATGTAATAGAGGCCGCGGTGTTTCGTGATCCCCGCCATGTCGAGCACCGGGCCGACCGGGTGCGGCAGGGGGTTCCAACGGAGTCCGTCGGGGCTGAACGCGACGCAGAATCCGTCGCCGCCCTCGCCCCTTACGCCGTAGGCTGCCTTGAACCGCCGGCCAGGGTCGGGGTCCTCGGCGTCATGCAGCACCGCCCACGTCGAAAATGGCATTCGACCCGGCAGGGCGACGATGTTGTTCTTCTTTGAGCCATTGAACTCAACGAGTCCGAGCTCCGGCTTTTCCCAGGCGATGCCGTCGGGGCTGGTGGCGTAACAGATGCAGAAGTTCCGTCGCTCGTAGCCGACCTCGTTCAGCAGCGGCCCGTGGTTGCCGTTGTACCACATGTGAAAAGTCCGGCCCACGCGGATGACGGTGCCATAGAACAGGAGCACCTCGTCGTGGGAGCCCTCGGGGCCGTGAGGCAGGACCATGCTCGGCCGCTGCCCCGGGCTAAGATGCACCTGCACGTACTGTTGAAACGGGAACGCCCACCGATCGAAGGCGAACAGCACTGCCTCCGAAACGGGCGCCGGATCGGGGAGGGTAGGCAGGAGAACGTTGGGGGAATCAGCGTTCATGGGCATCGCGCCTCCGGCATTGCCTTCTGCGAGGGCCGCCGCGGGGGATCAGGGTGCGAACAGGGTCCATGCGAGCTTGGCCGGGCCTGAGGCGGCCGATATGACCGGGCGACCGTCAACGTGCGCCGACAATCCGCCTTCGGCCGCCCACTCCAGGTCCAGGACCGACCTGCGCATTCGAAGGTTGCGCAGCCTCACCCACGGCCACGGGGACTGCACGTTCACCGTAAGCCCGTCGGCCGTCCATCGCAGGCCGAAAACCCCTTCGATCACCGCGCTGAGCGCGGAAAGGATGCAAGGGTAGTTTACGAACCGCCACGGCATGATTTCGCCGGTGTCAGCATTGTATGCTTCGCCTCGGTAACGCGGCCCCAGCCCGGCGTTGTGGGCGAGTCGCCGGAACAGTTTGAAAAGCTGCCGGTGGGCCTCCTCGGTGCAGCCGTGGGCGTACAAGCCCGCCGGAACCTGGTTGCACCAATGCATGTCGAAGGCGCTGTTGAACCCCTTGTGGTCCATGGGATCGAAGTATGGGCTGCTTCGTGCGAGCGAGAGCACTCCCCATTCGCTCACGAAGTCCGGATGGTTGCACCACTGGGCCAGGCGGCGCGCCTGGCCGGACGTGGCCAGGCCGCCCGGCCGCGCCACGTGGTTGGCGAAAAGGCCCGTGATGAAGCCTCCCAGCCCCCGATACTCGCTCACCGAGCCGTCGGGGCGCAGGTCGCAGAAAAAGCCGATGTCCTCACGCCACAGGAGCCGCTGAATGGCAGCCTGCAGCTCCGCAGCCAGGGCACGGTAGCGCGCGCTGCGTTCGGCCCGGCCCAGGAGCGCCTCGACGTCGGCCATTACCTCAAGAGTGCCATAAACCGTCGCGTTGGTGTCGCTGTAGAAGGTGCCGGCGCCGCCGCGGTGGCCCGTGACGGACTCCATGTTCGGCCCGAGCCCGACGGCCTTCGCGCCGCGGTCTTCGCCGGGGAAGCGTAAGCTCTCATCCCCGGTCCGATAGAGGCCGGTATCGGGATCGCGGAAGCCCAGCTCGCTTTCAAGGGCGTCCTCCAGCCGACCGATGACGCTCGTGCCGCCCAGGTCTGCGCGCAGGAGCGCAAAGTCGCCCGTCGTGAGCACGTACTTGTGGAGCAGCCCGCACAGCCAGCCCAGGCCGAACGCGTAAGAACCCGGTTTTTCCTCACCTTCATGGAAGCCGGGGCTGAGCAAGCCACCCTTGCGGGTCTCGCGCAGCAGAAAAAGCAGCGACTGCCGCGCCGGCTCGGGGTCGCTCAGGAGCTGGATCGCCTCGGCCTCCATGTGATCGCCGGCACCGAGGGCGAACTCGGCCGCCAGACGCGTGTTGTTCGAGTTGAACGTGCCGGCCGGAACCCTGCCGCGCGGCACATCAATCCGATTCATGCGGAAATCGGCCCACGACCAGAGGAAGTCCTTCGCAAACGTCTCGTCGGGCGATTCGAGGGTCACCACGCCGGCAAGGTAGTCCTGCCACCACTGGCTGGTCTCGGCCTCAAGCGCCGGGGCGCTGGCGAGCATCGCTTCCAGCGTCTCCCTGGCCTGCACGGGGGTAAGCCCAAATGCCCGCCCCAAATACATGGTGGCCTGGCTAGCCGTGCCGCGCTCCACGCGCATGCGGACCATCACGTCGGTGGCGAAGGGGCCGTCAGGGCCGAGGTTGACCGCCTCCGCGTCGAGGGTTGCGCCCAACGCCTCACCGTGTTCCCGCCCGCTGGCCCGACACCAGACCATCCCACCGCCGAGTTGATATGACGCCTCGGTCGCCCGCAGGCGGTTCCCCTGGAACGCGCGGAGCTCCTGGTAGAGGATCCAGGATCGAGATCGGTTCGAAGGCCTGGGCAAGAGGCTGACTTTGAAGAGATAGCCCGGCCGCAGCCGCGGCAGGATCAGCGCCGCCTCGACGGTCAGGTCGTCGAACTCATAAGCCCAGACCTGCCGGTCCGGGCGGAAGGTGACCGTGGCATCCGCCGGGGCCGAGCTGGTGGCGTGGAGGAAGTACTTCCTGCCGCTGTCATCGTAAACGGCGGGCAGCAGGTGTTCCTCGGTGGGGCCGGCGATCTGGGTGACACCGTATCGCAGGCCGGCCTCTCCGAACCCAAAGCAGATGACCTCGCGGATGCAGGGGCGCTCCAGATCAGCCAGGAGTTCGATCCGGCCGTTGCCCCACATGGCCGGCCGCAGAGCGCAGGTGAGCCGGCGCGGGGCGATGCTGTAGGCCAGCCACGCGTTGAGGTCACGATCGGACGACATGGGAAGACAGCTCCTGATCAGGAGGCTTCCTCTATTCACGGACCGTGTAGATCGCCGCCTCGATCCAGAGCGGCGCGTCCTTGCGTTCTCCCCAGTAATAGACGCTGACCACCCGGCCGTCGGGTAACTGCGTCGAACAGGGCTCGCCAATGTCCGAGTATTGCATGTCCACCAGTCGGCCATCCGGCAACTTCAGCAGCCGATGGACCAGCCGGCCATCGGGCAGCGCTCGCGGCTTGCGCGCGTCCATGAAGTGCTCCCCCTGGCGCAGGGGCCAGCCGCGCGTGGTGTCCCAACTGTGTCCGCCATCATCGCTGACCGCCGCGCGAATGCTCGGATCGTCCCGGCGACCCCACACGCACAGCAGCCGGCCATCGCGCAGCCCAAGCAGATGATGGGCGGCGCTGGTCAGGCGCAAAGGGGCCTGCTCCAGCGGGGTCCAGGAGCGCCCGTCATCGAAAGAACGCGACAGCCACAGTCCGACCATCCGCCACTCCTGGCCGTCGGCCTCGGTGTGCCACTGGGCACTGTGCATGGCCGCGATGATCTCCCCATCGGCCCTCCGCACCAGCGAGGCCTGGTGATACCCGGTCGCCCCGCTGGGGTCCAGGGCGACGATCGTCCCGTCGCCCCACGTATGGCCGCGGTCACGGGAGCGCACCACCACCAGGGCATGCTGCTTGGCGTCCCGGTTGCCGATGGCACCGCAATGCGGGGACAGAATGGTGCCGTCGGGCAGCTCGAGCATGGGCGCGTGCACGGCGGCGTAGCAAAGCGGATTGGCGTCCATCGGCGTGGACTGGTCCCACGTTTGGCCGCCATCGGCGGAACGGCGCACCCAGACGTTGCCGCGCGCGTGCAGGTGCGTTCTTGCCGCGTACGGCGCCAGCAGGAAGTCGCCGCTGATGGCGCTGACGGAGTTCTGCTCCACGCCCCCTTCCGGGTCGGCCAGCACCTGAAGCGTGGCCAGGGGCCAGCTCTGGCCGCCGTCGGTGGAGCGGATGACGGCCCCCCGCGCCCGCGGGTCGCCGTGCGCGTGTGGCCGCGGCGGGTCGTCGCAGACGCCCGTCGGCGGGAACGGCGCCTGGCGCAACGACACCACCAGCGTGCCGTTGCCCAGGCAAGCGATCTCGGGAAACGCACCGTTCCACCGCCCTTCAGGGTCGCGGTAGACCGTCACCACCTGCAAGTCCGAAATCTGGGCCATCGCCACTCCTTCTGTCCGCTGACCGTGCAAACCGTGGCCAATCACTGGTCAGGCCGGAGGCGCCTACTACTGCCCTTCCACCCGGAAAGTCGTACCGGCGATATAGCGCACCAGTTGGTTCTCGTGCACGGGCTGATCGCCATCCTTGGTGGTGATCCAGTAGGCGGTGAAGATCCGCCCGTCGGGCAGTTCGGTGGCCACCGGGTAACCCAGGTCGAAGCTGTAGGCGTCGCCACGAATGACGAACTCCTGGCTCCATGTCTGGCCCAGGTCGGTGCTGAGCACGCCGAGGATGCCGCGGCCGCCGCGCGCCGGATACTCCCGGCGGGCAAACAGGACCAGGATGTGGCCGTTGCGCAGCACCAGGGCGTATGGGCAGCGGTAGCGCGGGCCGTCGCGGTCCCCGGGGGCCCGATCCGGCAGCGGACCGCTCAGCGGCAGCGAATAAGTCGCCGGGCTGACGATGGCCTGCGCAGGCGACCAGCTCATCCCGTCGTCCTGCGAAAACGCCACGTGCGGCTGGTTCTGCGGCATCTTGTGCATGCTGCACATCAACCGCCCGTCGGGCAGGCGATGCACGCCCAGATAGGTATAGCCGTCTCTGGGGTTGCTTGCCTCCGAAGCCCGCGCGATCTCGCTGACGAAATCCCAGCTCACGCCGTTGTCATAACTGGCGTAGAAGCAGGCGATGTTGCGCGTTCGCAGGCTGCCCACTATCCCCAGCACGCCGTTGTCGAAGCGCACGTAACCGAGATTGGCGGTCTGGAACCCGGCCTCCGGTAGCCAGTGGGGGCCGTCAATGAGTGTGGCGCGACTCTCCCACGTGCGGCCGCGGTCGGCGCTGCGCAGGCACAAAGAGGGCGGATGTTCGCGCCGGCCCAGGTGAAAGTTCCGGCCGGGTTCCACGCGCGGGTCTTCGGCCACGATCGTGTCGCCCCCGAAGGGGAACTTCAGGTACAGCCCCGGGCAGAAGTGGATGATCGCGTTCGGGTCCCCCAGATCAATCTCTTCCCGTTGCTGGCGACCGACCGGGCGCAGCCAGTCGAGGATCTCCTCCAGGGAGCGCTGGTTGTGCCAGATCCAGGTGCGCTGATCCTCCGGCCAGGTTCGGCCGTAATCAAAAGACCGGCTCAGCATCACCCCGGTCTTTCCCTCGGACCGATCCACGAACGGCTGGGCGTGCCGCGTGCTGCGATATCCCGCCAGCCCCGAAGGCGGGATCGGCCTCCGGTAGTCCATCTGCCCGGCCAGATAGGCCACCGCCATCTCGCCGCCCCCGAAGTTCCACAGGCCCCCGCGGTTGGGCGCGAACAGATACAGGTTGCTGTCGTAATGGACGCGCACGTGCTCGACATCGCTCACCCGAACCCTGCCGACCCCCAGCCGACGACGCAACTCATGCTGGCGCACACACCACCTCCTGGCTAACCTCGCATGACCGGCGCCCGCATGCTACCACGCCGCGCCACCGCAGGCAAGACACGCGCTGGGGCGGCAAGAAGGGCATTAACAGCCCTTGAACGGGGGGGGTACAATCTAGCAGATAGAGGCTCACATGCAGGAGGGGCAGGGACATGAAGAAGCGGATACTCGTTCTAGTGGCAGCGTGCGGACTCGTTGGCCTCGCTGTGGTTTGCGTGGTCCATTTCGGCCTGCTGGGTGGCCGGGCGGCGCGGCCAGTCTCGCCCGGTGCGGGGCCGCCTCAGGCCGCGCACCCGCCTGCTGAGCAGCCGGCCGAGACCGGAACCCCTGGACAGGAGCAGGCCGCCTTACCCCCTGAC
>CAYYNS010000021.1:0-12433 GCA_964473085.1 uncultured candidatus Brocadiaceae bacterium | reverse complement strand
CTCAGCCCCCGCGGCTCTTCTCCAGGATGGAGGTCAGCTCGGCCTGGAGCTTTGAGCGCTCGCCGTCACTGAAACGGAGGATGTTCTGCAGCGCCTCGCCGATGTGGGGGATGTACTGCTCGATGTAGAGGCGTTTGCGCTCTGCCTCGGCGTGACGCCGTTTGCGGCTCAGGTGGATTCGCAGCCTGCGGGCGCATTCCTGGAGCGCCAGGGTCACCTCGCGCTCTATCGCAGGGTATGAAGCGATGGCCTCCTTGCTCTCGCTCGTGAAGGGCACCCAGGCGCTTGCCACATGAACGAGGATGACCAGCGGTGCAATGGGCAGCGAGCCGGCCGGCTGCTCCAGTCCGTACTGGCGCCAGTTGAGGCTCGCGACGCTCTGCGTGATGACGCACGCGCCGCTCTGGTAGAGCAGGGGGACGCGGTTGGCGAAGCGCAGCACCTTCGCCGGCCTGTCCTGGGCAAGCGCGCCGCCGTAGGCCACGCCTGCCTCCACCAGGAACGGGATGCCCCGGTAGACGGTGGGCGAGCGCGTGACGCACTGGTAGAGGTCAGCCTGGAAGTTCTTCTTCAGCCCGGCAAGGATCTGCTCCTGGCCGATGGGTGAGATGCAGTCCAGGGGGGGATTGCGCAGCTTGGTCTCGCGGATGGCCTCCAGCAGGTTCTCGGCCTCCTCTGAGGCGATTCGGCGGGGGCTGGCGTTCTCTGCAATGCCTGCCCTCTGGCAGATCTCGTCCGCATTGCGCTCGCTCACGCGCGAGAAATCGCGGCGCAGAAACGCCCTCACGTTGCGCGCCTTCGTCTCGCGGAGCATCTGAATGAGCATGCCGAGTTCGATGCCGTGTGGGTGCGGCTTGATCTCCTTGGGGTCCCTCGGCAGGGCGTCGGTGGCGCGCTGGATGCGGATGAGGTTGCCCTCGGGGTCCTTGTAAGTGAGAGAGACGTGGGGGTTCGCCGTGGCGGTCTGCTGAAGGTATTCGTCGGGGCTCCACTTGTCGCGCTGATAGTAGCCCTCCAGCTCTATCTGCACGCTGGTGCCGGGGTGGCCGTTCCAGTCCACCAGGTCCTGCTTGATGATCCGGGGCTCGTTCGCCTTCGTATCAAGCACCAGCTCGAAGTAGTCGGCCTTGCCCTGCGCCCTGGTCTTCGAGATGATGGTGATGGGCTGGCCCGTGGTGAGCTGGCCGTACATGCCTGCGGCGCTGATGCCCATGCCCTGCTGGCCACGGCTCATCTTGAGGCGGTGGAACTTGCTGCCGTAGAGGAGCTTTCCGAAGATGCGGCCCACCTGCCGCCGCACGATGCCAGGGCCGTTGTCCTCCACCTTCACCCTGAACCGATCCTCTCGGCCGTCCACCGGCGTGATCTCGACGTGGATCTCTGGGAGGACGCCGGCCTCCTCGCAGGCATCCAGGGAATTGTCCACGGCTTCCTTGACGGTGGTAAGGAGCGCGCGCTTGGGGTTGTCGAAACCGAGCAGGTGCCGGTTCTTGCTGAAGAACTCGCTGACGCTGATCTCGCGCTGTTGCCTGGCGAGGTCTTCCGCGGTCAACCTCCTGGGAGCGCCCCGTGCGGATTTTCCCGCCATTTTTTCCCTCACCTGCGGCCCCCGGACGTAGCGTCGCCCTAACGCCGCCCCACGTGACGGACGAGCCCTAGAGGCGGTTCTCGTGAGCCCCAAGGCCTTGATGCGCAACAGCTTACGGAGGCTTCGCCGTGCACACCGCTCGCCCCGGCACTACCTGCCCTGGGGCCTAGAACACGATAGCGAAAAGGCGGGGCTGGTTTCAATACTTCGCCCCTCCTATGATATACTCGCCCTGATGGATAATAGTTGCATAGGAGATCAGCCCGCTGGGGCACGCTGAGCACCAATGCGACGCATCGCGATTGCGAACCAGAAAGGCGGCGTAGGCAAGACCACCACGGCGGCCAACCTGGGCGCATGTCTGGCGTTGCTGAACAGGCGCGTCCTGCTGATTGACGTAGACCCGCAGGCGAACGCGTCCGTTCACCTGGGCATCGGCGTGGCGCGGGGCGAGGCCTCCACCTACACGCTTCTGCGGGGGGAGAGCACCCTGGAGGAGACCATCAGGGACACGATGTTGCAGGCACTGCGCATCATCCCATCCAATATTGACCTGGCGGGTCTTGAAGTGGAGCTATCGGCGGAGGGCGCGGGGCGGGAAAGGTGCCTGGCAAAGGCGCTCCAGGAACTGGGCGAGCCCCTGGACTTCGTGCTGGTTGACTGCCCGCCGTCGTTGGGCCTGCTTACCCTGAACGCCCTGTGCGCTGTGGAGGAGGTCTTCATCCCGCTCCAGACGGAGTTCTTTGCGCTCCAGGGGCTGGGGCGGCTCATCAACACGGTACAGCTTGTGCGCGCCAGCCTCAACCCGCGGCTGGAGCTCACGGGCATCATCGCCGTCATGTTCGATGTGCGCACAGCACTCGGGCTGGAGGTGATCCAGGACATCAAGGAGCATTTCGGGGACAGGGTGTTCGAGACGGTGGTGCGCAAGAACATCCAGCTGGCCGAGGCGCCCAGCTTCGGGCTACCCATAACCCATTACGACATAACCTGTTTCGGAACCGAGGACTACCGATCGCTAGCCCTTGAGGTGCTCGCCAAGGCAGGCGAACGCACGGACATACCGATCCGGGACAATAGCATTCCGCCCCTGCCCGCTGAGGCCCTAGCGGGTGCCGAGCAGGAGCGGGCGGAGGTCGGCGCTTACAACGTGGCAGCATAGCCGCACTGGAGGAAACAATGGGCAGGTCCAACGCAGGCAACGAAGAGATCGTCGGTCGTTCCGTTCCTGGCAGCAATGCGAGGCGGCGGGAGCGCGTCACGCCCCGCCAGCTCTGGGCGAGCCGTCGCTCCGGGGGCAAGCCTGCCGACGAGGGGCTCCAGAAGTTCGACCTTCCTGCCCCCGGCCCGGCCGACGGCGCGCCTGCGGATAGAGCTGACGAACGCCAGCCCGCCAGTGCCCACAGCGAATCTCAGGCGCCATCGGGGGCAGGTAAAGAGAAGCAAGTTTCCGCTACGGCTGGCTCACCTTCGGCCGAAGCGAGTCAGAAGCCGGAGCCACAGCCCCCTGCGGCCAAGCCTGAGCACAAGATGGTTGAGCCTTCCATGCAACCCGGCGCGATGCGATACCCCTACGCGACGCACGGGCTGCCGCCAGAGCCGGAGGAACGCAAACGCGGCGCGTCGGAGCTGGCCCCTGAAGAACGACAGTTCTCGACCACCCTGGTTCTGGGCGTGCTGATCATCCTTGTGGGGTTCCTGATCGGACTGGCCCTGGTGGGGCAGCACCGCAGGATATCGAGCCTCCAGCGGCGCGTCAGCGAGCTGGAAAGGGCCGTCTCATCAGGTTTCCGCAGCGGCCTGCGGCCATAGGCTGCGCGTGGAGCCCGGCGCATGCGCTGCGGCGGAAAGGACGCACTCTGGAAACTGACCCCCCGGGGGCAGCGCGAACGGGGGTCGGTTCAGGGAGCACTGCCCGCCGGTCTGCGGTTAGTCAGTTGAATGAGGGCGCTCAGGGCCTCGGCAGCGCGGCCGGAGTCAATCGAGCGCGCCGCCGCTTCGATTCCCTCGCCCAGCGACCTGGCCCTCCCCCCCACATAGATGGCGGCTGCGGCGTTCAGGAGGACCATGTCCCTGTGCGGCCCCAATTGGCCGGCAAGGACCGACCGGATGATCGCCGCGCTTTCATCAGCGCTGCGCACCAGAAGCTCGCTGAGCCTGGCGCGCTGTATCCCCATCTGTTCGGGCCTCAAATGCCAGGTCCTGACCTCGCCCCCGTCAAGCTCCGCCACGAGGGTCTGATCGCACACGCTGATCTCGTCCAGGCCGTCGGCGCTGTGGACGACCATCGCCTTCTGCGCGCCGAGGTTCTTGAGCACGCAGGCGATTGTCGGCACAAGCCCATCACTGTAAACGCCCAGAAGCTGCCGGCGCACGCCGGCCGGGTTGGTCAGCGGGCCCAGGACGTTGAACACGGTGCGCACGCCTAGCTGTCGGCGCGGGCCGATGGCATGCTTCATTGCCGGATGCAACAGGGGGGCAAACAGGAAACCTATGCCGGCGCGCCGAATGCACTCCTCGACCACATCGCGCGGCGCCTCGATGTTGACGCCCAGGGTCTGAAAGACGTCGGCGCTGCCGCTGGAGCTGGAGACGCAGCGGTTACCGTGCTTGGCGACCGGCACTCCGGCGCCGGCGGCCACCAGCGCCGCCGCAGTCGAGACGTTGAAGGTGCCAGTGGTGTCTCCCCCTGTGCCGCAGGTGTCAATGGCGTCCGCCCCGCCTGTGGACACCGCCGTCACGGCCGCCCGCATGGCACGGGCACAGCCCGTGATCTCCGCGGCGGTCTCGCCCTTCATCCGCAGCGCTACCAGGAAGCCCGCTATCTGGGCATCGGTGACCTGGCCGGAGACAATGAGCGACATCGCCTCTTGGGACTCCTGCTCCGACAGGTCTGTGCGGTCTAGCAGGCGGGCAATGTAGGGCTTCAACATCCCCTGAGGGCCTCCACGCTGGCGGCCGCTACCGCTCAGCACCGCTGGGCGCTGCAGGCACCCGGCCGCTCAAAGCACTCACTGCTGCTCCTTCTCGGCCTT
This sequence comes from uncultured candidatus Brocadiaceae bacterium, assembly GCA_964473085.1. Classification (GTDB taxonomy): domain Bacteria; phylum Planctomycetota; class Brocadiia; order SM23-32; family SM23-32; genus CAYYNS01. The sequence continues at coordinate 7,810 of CAYYNS010000021.1, read as the reverse complement.
GCGCTGCGCCACGATCTGCGTCTGGATGTGGGGCGGCACCACCTCGTAATGAGAGAACTCCATCGTGAACGTCCCTTCGCCGCCGGTCATGCTCTGAAGTTCTGCGCTGTAGGTGCGGACCTCGGCCATCGGTATCTCAGCGCTCAGGACCTGCATCCGGCCCACCTGCCCTATGCCGAGGATGCGCCCACGGTGGCCAGAAAGGTTGCCGGTGACATCGCCCACGAACCGTTCGGGAATAGTCACCTCGATCTTGACGATCGGCTCCAGGAGCACCGGCCTGGCCTGCTCAAAGGCGGCCTGAAAGGCACGTGAACTTGCGATCTTGAAGGCCGCCTCGGAAGAGTCAACCGTGTGGTAGGAGCCGTAGTAGACTGCCGCCTTCAGGTCAACCACCGGGCAGCCGGCGAGCACGCCCCGCTGCATCGCCTCGACGATCCCCTTTTCGACGGCGGGGATGTACTGCTGTGGGACGACGCCGCCCTTGATCTCGTCCAGGAACTCAAAGCCCGCCCCACGCTCGTTCGGCTCCAGCCGCAGGTAGACCTCCCCATACTGCCCGCGCCCGCCAGTCTGCTTCTTGTGCCGGTAGCTCGCCTCCGCCTTCCTCGTGATGGTCTCCCGGTAGGGGATCGAAGGCTCGTGAGTGTCGGCGGAGACGCCGTAGCGCGTCTTGAGCTTGCTAAGCATGACGTCCAGGTGCAGGTTGCTCATGCCGGTGATGACAAGCTCGCCGCTCTGCTGGTCGCGGGTGAGGGTAAGGGTGGGATCGCTCTCGGCCAGGCGTTGTAGGCCCGTGCTGATGCGCTGTTCGTCATCGCGGCTGTGAGGCTCTACGGCCAGCGACATCATCGGCCTGGGGAACTGGATCGGCGCAAGCGCCCACCTGCCCTGCGCGTCCCGCAGGGTGTCGTTGATCAGGACGTCTTCTACCTTGCTCACGCAGACGATGTCGCCGGGAATGGCCTGCGGGACCTCCTTCTGCTCCGCCCCGAAGAGCGCGTAGAGATGAGCGAGCCGCTCGCTCTTGCCCGTGCGGGCCACCTGCACGGAGCCGCCGGCGCTCACCGAGCCGCTGTAGACGCGGAAGTAAACCAGCCGCCCCACGTGCACGTCCACCACGCTCTTGAAGACCTGGGCGCAGAACGGTGCATCCGGCCTGGGCTCTAGCAGTGCCTCCTCGCCACTTTCCGTTGTGGCCTTGCGCTGAGGACCCTCCTGCGGCGAAGGAGCATGGCTGGCAAGGAAGCTCAGGGCCTCTTTTACTCCCAGCCCCTTCTCAGCCACCGCGCAGAGGATGGGCACGATCTTGCCCGCCAGGATCGCTTTCCTGAGGACTGCCTGGATTTCCCCGGCCCCTATCTGCTCGCCTTCCAGGTAGCGCTCCACCAACGAGTCGTCGCATTCAATGATGGATTCCTTCAGGGATTCCCTCAGGCTGCTGAAGTTGCCGACCACGCCAGGCGGAGCCTGCTCGCCCTCCAGCAGGCTCACGACGCCGCTGCACTGTTCACCGAGGCCGATCGGGAGCTGCAGCGGCACGCAGCCGACACCGAAGTTCTCCTGAATGTCCGTCAGCAGGCGGTCGAAGTGGACGTTATCGGCATCCAGGTGGGTGATGAGCAGGATGCGTGTCAGGCCGGCCTTCTCGGCGAGTTCCCACATGCGGCGCGTGTTGAGCCGCACGCCGTCAGCCGCGTGCACCGTCACCAAAGCCGTCTCCACCACAGGGATGGCAGCTGCGGCAGCACCGGCAAAGTCAAGGTAGCCAGGGGTGTCAAGGACATTGAAGGTCTTGCCCTCCCACTGGAAGTTGAATATCTTGCTTTCGACCGAGAACTTCCTCTGCTTCTCCTCCGGCTCGTAGTCACTCAGAGAGGTGCCCGCATCTACGCTTCCAGGCCGGTTGACCAGGCCGGCCGCATGCAGCAAGCGATCCACCAGCGTCGTCTTGCCGCTGCTGCCGTGCCCGACCACGACAACGTTGCGGGTGTCAGAAACGCTGCGTTGTGCCATCATGACCTCCAACCTCGCAACAGCGGCCAGGTCGCCAGCATCAGTGCCCTGTCTTGGTGCTCTGACCCGGCCTTCCGGCAGGGCTCACAGCAAGCCGCGAACCGAATGGGCGAGCGGCCTCCTGCGCCTCAGCAAGCGAGAGGCGCCCCTCGTAGAGCGCCTTGCCCACCACTACAGCATCTGCCCCGCATTCGCCGAGCCGGCGGATGTCGTGCGCCGAGCTCACTCCGCCGGAGGCAATCACCGGCACCGAAGTCGCAGCCACGAGGAGCTCAACCCCCTCGAAATGCGGCCTGGCCAGCATGCCGTCGCGGCTCACGTCCGTGTAGAGGAATGCCGCCGGCGGCCCATCCGCCAGGCGACGCGCCAGCTCTCCCACGCTCACGCCAGCCCCTTCCTGCCAGCCCCGGATGGCCACCTCGCCATGAAGGGCGTCCAGCGCGATCACGATCCGTCCCGGCAAGCGCCGGCACAGCTCGATGGCCCACCGGGGCTCAACCGCCGCGCGGGTTCCTACGATGCACCGCGCGGCGCCGGCCTCCAGGAGGCCCTCCACGTCCTCCACAGACCTCAGCCCGCCGCCGACTTGGACGGGCACGCTCACCGCCTGGAGGATGTCCAGGACGCACTGGCGGTTCTCACCGCTCTCGCTCAGAGCCCCATCAAGGTCCACCACGTGCAGGGCCACGGCGCCGAGGGCCTGCCAGTGCAGGGCCGCCTGGCGAGGCTCCCCAAAATAGGTCTTGCTCGTGTCGGGCCTTCCCTGAAGCAGGCGCACGCACCGGCCGCCCTTGATGTCCACAGCGGGAAAGACGATCATGCTTCCAACTCTGTCCATACGGGCGGTAAGCGGCAGCGGGAAGGCCACGTTCTTACGAACAAACTGCGCCGGTCGGAGCGGGCTGGCAAGCAGAACCATGCCAGGCTGTGCCGAACACCCCGGATCTGCCACCCGCCCGGCGACAGACGGCCAAAGTCCCAAAACCCACGGGACGGAAGTTACGGGATTATAAGCCCCTTGCAGCAACCTGTCAACGTTCACGCCCCTGCCGGTAACTACTCCCAAGGCTTGTCCAGCAGAAGCTCCCGAAACACCTCCAGCACGAAGTCCACGGTCTGCTCGTCAAACACCAGCGGGCACTTCATCAGGATCGTCCTGTGGCCGGGGTGGTAAGCGTGGAGGCGCAGCCACAGCCCCCGCTCCACGGCAGCCCTGTGGAAGCCGAGCGCGACCTTGCGGCTGCGGAACTTGAGCCCCGTCAGAAAACCCAGGCCGTTTACCTCCAGCAAGGTCTTGGGGAACTCAGCCACCAGGGATCTTAGGCCCGCCTCGTGCCTTTCGGACACCTTGGCCATCCGCCCGCGCTCTTGCTTGATGAGGCTCAGGTTGCACAAGCCCACCAGCGAGGCCAGCGAGGCATTGCCGTTCGTGCTGATGGCGTCGTACTGCTCCAGAATGTCGAGTTCTTCAGGGTATATCACCCCCGCCAGCGGGTGAAATCCCGCCGTCATCCCCTTGCCAACGATGACCAGGTCAGGCCTTAGCCCCAGGCGCCGGAACAGAAACACCTCGGGGTACCAGAACCCTGTCTGGATCTCGTCCAGGACCATCAGCGCACCCGTCTCCGTACAGAGGCGGCGGGCCAGATGCAGGTAGTCGCTGTCCACCAGGATGGCCTCGCGGTTCATCATGACAGGCTCCGCCCAGAAGCCTGCGACGCGCGCGCCATACTGCCGGAAGGCGTCCTGGAGCGCCTGCGCATCATTGGGCTCAAGCTGCACGGTCTTCAGGTTGCGCAGCAGCCCCTTCCACATTCCGCGCATCGCCTGGGCCACGATGTCCGTGCCGTGGTAGTTACCGCTGAGGGCCACCACCACTGGCGGGCCGAGCTTGCTGCGCGCGGAGTCCCTGAAGTAGCGGACCAACATGATCTTCAGGGCGGCGCCGCACGCCACGCTGCCTGTGGCCACCCCAAGCAGGACCCGCTCAAGGCCCGTGTCCCTGCCGCCAGCCAGCTCCACAAGCGCGTCGGCGAGCACCTTGACCGGCAGGCTCGGGGTGTTGGAGTGGTTGTCCCACACCACCCCCATCCTCATGGCCTCGATCGCGGCGGCCGTGAGGTCCGGATGGTTGTAGCCCCACGTCATCTGATAATGCCCGCTCACACAGTCTAGCATGAGCTTGCCGGACTGGGTGGTGTAGAACGCGCCGAGCCCGGTGAGCAGGTCGTCGTCACACGGCTCCCCGCCGCCATAGGAAACGGGGAAATGGCGCTTGTCCGCAACCCGGGCTTTCAACGCCAGGTCGTCGAAGGTCTGCCCGACTGCCTGAAGAAGCTCAGCGGTCGCGCGCCCGTGTAGGAACCTTCGGGCCCGAGCCAACGTCTCGGCAGGCCCGGCACCGATGATGTCTCGACAGCAAAGGCTCTTCTGTTCGTACTTCATGGGATTTCCGTCTCAGGTGGTCAATCCGAAAAGTTACGACGGATGAGGTCTTTGTAACGCGCGAACGCCTCGTCGTAGGCCGGCTTGAGGGAGGGGGTGGGTTCGAACACCTGCTCGATGCGCACAGCCTGACGCGCCGCCTCGGCCAGGGAGCGATAAGTGCCGATGGCCTTGCCCGCCATGAGCGCATCGCCCAGAATGGCCGCTTCCTGACACAGGGGCTTCTCGACTGGGGTGCCGGTCACGTCGGCCTTCATCTGAAGCCAGAAAGGGCTCTTGGCGCCACCGCCCAGGGAGCGTATCCGCCCCGGCCGCCGCCCCGAAGCCAGAAACTCCACATTCTCCCGGAGCGAGAACGCGACGGCCTCGAAGAACGCCCGCACCAGGTCAGCCTTCCGGTGGCGAAGCCTCAGCCCTGCGATCACGCCCGAGGCGTCCGGGAGCGGCTCGGGGAAGAAAGTGCCCTCATAATGGGGACAGACCGTTATGCCGTCGCTGCCGGCAGGGGAAGCAGCGGCCAGCCTCGCCATCTCGTCATAGGTCTCCATAAACCCCAACGACTCGCGGAGCCACTTCAGGAGGATTCCCGAGGTGTTACAAAAGCTCATGAGCTGATACATGCCCGGCACGGCGTGGCGACCCCAGTGCGGGTTGTGGCGGCGAGGGTCGGCCGCCGGAAGCTCCGGCACTGTGGTCAGCACGGCCATGGCCGTGCCTGTGCTGTCGGTGAACATGCCCGGCTCGACGTTGCCCGCACCGAGGATTGCAGCTATCTGGTCGTTCATCCCAACGGCGACGGCCACCCCCTTACGCAGGCCCGTCTCTGCCGCCGCACGCGCGCTCACCGTGCCGCCGACCTCCGCCGCGTCGCGCATCAGGGGCAGCCTGCGCTCCTCGATCCCCACCAGCTCCAGCATCTCCTGCCACCACTGGCCCCGCCGCGTGTCCCACAGGCCGGACGAGCCGGCAATGTTGGTGCTCCCCACGCACTGCGCCGTCAGGCGCCAGATGACGTAAGAGTCTATGAGCAAGACGCGCGCGGCGCGCCCGAGCAACTGCGGCTCGTAGCGTCGGAACCACAGGAGCTTCGGCGCGGTCGTCATGCCTACGATGACGGGTATCCCCGTCGTCTGGTAGTAGGCGAAATCGTCGAACCGCTCGCGGATGGTGGGCACGAACTCGTCCCCCCGCCTGTCCAGCCACACAACCATCGGCGTCAGTTCCCGCCCCGCCTCGTCTATCAACAGGAACGCCTGGCCCGTGCTCGATACGCCGACGGCATCCACCTGCGAAGGGTCACAGGAGCCTCGCCGACAGCAACCTGCAAGTGCAGCCTTGAGCGCCTCCCAGTAGACGCCCCCCTCCATCTCAGCAAAGCCCGGCCGCGCACTGGTGAAGCCGTAATCCACAGACGCTGTGGAGACGGCCGTACCATCGGGGCGAAACAGGCCAGCCTTAAGGCCCGTGGTGCCAACGTCAATCCCGCACAGAAGTCCCATGCCTTACTTCCTCTCATGCCTCCTCGGCCGGGCGCGCAGAGAGTGCAGTCAGATGTGGACGTGCTCGACCCCACACAGCGCGGCCAGCGCCGCCACCTTGCTTGCACAGTCCCCGTAGGCGAGCGCCAGGTGGTGGCTGCCCCCCGACATGCTGTATTCGGTGAGGAACTCCGAGAGTTCCTTGTTCGGCCTGAAGTAGCCCTGGGGGCTCTGAAGCTGAAGGTTCGCCTCCCATTCAAGCATCTGGATGCCTGCGGTGATGAGCCGGAAGCCGCCCCCGGGGGCCGCAATCAGGTTCACGAGGGTCGCCTCGCCGGGCCTGAATGAGAACACAGGCACCGCAGGGTCCTGACAGTCGCCGAATGCGAAGTCCTTGCGCACCAGGTGCACCTTGCCGGCCGCCAGGGCACAGTTGGCTTCGCCCATGTGGCTGAGCAGCACGCCGCCGTGCTTGGGATCCATGCAAAACATCTCGGTGAAACTGGCCGGAGGGCAGAGCTGCTGAACCATGAACACGCTCAGCGCTGAGAGGGCATCGCCCTCGCCGGCGTAGCCGTATCCCTGCATCAGGCTGCGCGAGGCGGCAAGGAAGGGCACAGTCGGCAGGATGCCGCCACCGCCGACGTCCAGGAAGTTCATGGACCAGGCGCAATAGCCGCCGCCCTGGAGCCTGTCGAACACGGCGGCCGAGAGCGCCTCGGAGAGGCCGAGCAGCTCCTCGCTCAACTGCGGGTCCACGACGAAATGCTCGCGGTCCGACAAGATCGCCTGCCGGACGAGGCTCGCCGGAACCTCATCCATCGCCGCTGCGATCTCCTCCTGGTAGATCGTCTCGACCCTAGTCCCAAAGACGGCTCGGAGCTCCTCAGGCTCGAAACAGAAGTCACCCATCCCTTCAAAGGGGCTTCCGATAACGCCTACGACAGCCCCTTTCAAGCAGCGCTTCAGGACGCAGGCGCGCAGGCAGTCCTCCATCTGCGAGAGCACTTCCTTTCGCGAGAAGTGGCCCGTGACTATCTGATAAGTCTTGCCCCTGCGCAGCAGCAGGTTCGCGAGGTCCTGCACGCCGTGCATGCCGTGGTTGCGCATGAGCTCCTCGCGCAGGTTCGACCTGTCCAGCTCGTAGGATATCTGGGTATTGAAGATGACCACCGGCAGGCCAGATCCTGCGAGGGCATCGGCAGCGATCAGGCTCGGCGCGTAGGCAGTGAAAAGGACGACGATTGCGTCCAGTCCCGCGGATTCGAACTCGGCCACAGCCTGACGCACTTGAGCCTGGCGCGCGCAGATGTCCACCTGCTGCACCTCAGCGAAGGATGAAAGGGCATCCTTCACAGCATGGACGAGCTGCTGCTGTTTCTGGCGCAGCTCGGGAGCGCGCTGGTCATAGAGCTCAAGGATGAGCGGCAGGAGGCCCACTCGCGGAACGATTCTTTCCACCATCGCCCCGTCCCCCTGTTTTTCAGTTCATGCGCTGCGCCAAACAGGCCCGTTCGGGGCGCTCGGATTGTAGTGCCGCCCCGTGCGTGCGTCAACGGTGAGTGAGGAACAGGACCCCTGCATGTTGCGCTTTCGAGTTCGAGCGCACGGCTGGGCTACCGCAAGCGCCCGCTAACCTTGACGTCTTGTGCCACTTGGGCTACATTGTCACTAATGCGATTCCGCTCGACGGCAAGAGTCACCTGCTGGGTGCCAGAGTGGCGGAAGGGCAGACGCGTCGGTTTCAAAAACCGGCGGACCAAAAGTCCATGTGGGTTCGAATCCCACCTCTGGCACCACCGTGCTTGCCGACGACCACCTTGCGGCTGCGACGGAGGGCGCGCCGCGCCCCCTTACACGCTGCGCGAAGC